>JAFAOU010000115.1 GCA_019247495.1 Acidobacteriota bacterium | reverse complement strand
ATCGCACCGCCGGCGTCGCCCGCCGCGGCCTGAATGTAGAGGTCCTTGTACGGCGAGCGGTCGAAGACGAGTCCGTTCGCGACGCTGTTGTACGCGCAGCCGCCGGCGAGGCAGAAGCGCGGATTTTTCGTCTTCTCGTACAGCGCGTTCGCGAGCGCGAAGAAGGCTTCTTCGAACATCGCCTGCATCGACGCGGCGAGATCCTTGTGCTTCTGTTCGATCGGCTCGTCGGGCGCGCGCACGGCGCCGAGGCGATCGGTCAGATGTTGCGAAAACACCGGTCCGATGACCGGCATCCCGCCTTGCCACACCATGTCCAGTCCGGCGGAGTGGTGCGTGAAGTAGTCGAGGTTCAAGCGGAACGTGCCGTCGCTCTGCACGCGCACGATGTCGCGCATCGCATCGATCTGCGTCGGCTTGCCGTAGGGCGCGAGGCCCATGACTTTGTATTCGTCGCCGTAGTGCGGGAAGCCGAGAAACTGCGTCATAGCGGTGTAGAAGATGCCGAGGGAGTGCGGGAAGCCGACCTCGCCGAGGACCTCGATCTTGTTCTTCGACGCGACGCCCCACATCGAGCTGACGAAGTCGCCGAAGCCGTCGACGGAGAGCACGGCCGCATCGTCGAACGGCGCGACGAAGTATGCGGACGCCAAATGCGCGCGGTGATGCTCGACGTGATGCAGCTGCGGCTTCAACGTTTCCAGCCCGAAGGCCTGCTTCAATTCCTCTTCGATGCCGGCGACCTGCATCCGATTCGCGAGCCGCTTGCGGATCGCACCGAGGGAGGGACGCTTGGCGAGGATGAACTTTGCCCGCTGAAAAAGCCGCGCGTTCGGATCGCGATTGACGGCGATGTGGTCGACGTCATCGAGATCGACGCGCGCTTCGTCGAGGCAGTAGCGGATCGCAACCGACGGGAATCCCGCCCAATGTTTGATCCGCCGGAAGCGCTCTTCCTCGGCCGCGGCCACGAGCTTGCCGTCGACGAGAATGCACGCGGCGGCGTCGGCGTGATGGGCGTTGATACCGAGGATGATCATGCTTCGCTGATAATGGCCGCACCGCAATGACGCGACGCGTGCTCTTCGTCAATCGCTACTTTCATCCCGATCATTCTGCAACAAGTCAGATGCTCTCCGATCTGGCGTTTCATCTCGCGGCACGCGGATGGACGGTGAGCGTGGTGACCAGCCGGCAGAAATACGACGACGCGGCCGCGCGATTGCCGCGTCGCGAAACAATCGCCGGCGTGGACGTGCGGCGGGTCTGGTCGACGCGTTTCGGCCGCGGATTCCTGCCGGGGCGCGCGATCGATTACGCGACGTTTTACATCAGCGCATTTTTCGCGCTGCTGCGAGGCGCAGAACGCGGTTCGACGATCGTGGCCCTGACCGATCCGCCGCTGATCTCAGTCGTGGCGGCGCTCGCGGCGATGCTGCGCGGCGCGCGATTGATCAACTGGACGCAGGATCTTTTCCCCGAGGTCGCGGAAGCGCTGGGCATGCGCTCGTTGCGCGTCCTGCGGCGCGTCCGCAATTGGTCGCTTCGCCGTGCGCACACGAACATCGCCCTCGGCGATTCGATGGCTGCGCGGCTTCCGAACGCAATCGTGATCCACAACTGGGCCGACGCGGCGCTGCATCCGGTCGACATCCCGCACGATCGCTTCATCGCCGGCTACTCGGGCAACCTCGGGCGCGCGCACGACGCGCAGACGATGCTGGCCGCGATTCGCGAGCTGCGCGATGACGCCGACATCGAATTCGTCTTTACCGGCGGCGGCGCGCAACTCGACGCGATTCGCGCCGAGCGATTGCCGAACGTCCGATTCGAAGGCTACGCGCCGCGCGAGCGATTGAGCGAAAGTCTTTCTGCCGCCGATGCGCATCTGGTCACGCTGCTGCCGGCGCTCGAAGGGTTGATCGTACCGAGCAAGTTTTATGGCGTTCTGGCCGTGGCGCGGCCGGTGCTGTTCGCCGGCGCGGCCGACGGCGATCTGGCGCGTATCATCCGGACTCATGATTGCGGCTACGTCATCGAGCCCGGCGACGGACACGCGCTCGCGGCGAGCATTCGCGAGCTCGCGGCCGATCGCGACCGCGCACGCGCGATGGGTCTTCGCGGACGCCGCCTGTACGACGAGAAATTCACGCCGCAACTCGCCCTGGCATCGTGGGAACGGCTTCTGACATGAGCGAACGCGGCGCAAGACTGTTTCTCATCGGCGTCGCGGTGACGATGCTGGTCGTCGCGGTGATGTTCGAATTGCGGCGGCCTGAGATCGGATCACCACCGCTGCCACCCACTCCGCTCGAGCTGGCCGCGCGCGTAGCCAGACATCCGGCTGATTGGGAGGCAGCAACGGTACTCGCCGAGGTCGCGCTCGACGCGCGCACTGAGAATCGCTTCCAGCTTTGGCGCGCAGCCTACGACCACGCCTCGGCGCTCGCGCCGGGACGGCCAGGACCGCCGAACTCATTTGCGCGCGCGGCGTTTTTTCATTGGGCGGAGTTGTCGGAGAAAGACCGGCAGGACGCGCTCGCC
>JAFAOU010000139.1 GCA_019247495.1 Acidobacteriota bacterium | reverse complement strand
CCTCGCCGTAGCGCGTGGACCACATGGCCGTGAACGGCCGAGCCAGGATATCGATGTAGTAGTCGGCGATCTGCCCGCCGCCGTTGAAGCGCTCGTCGATGATGATCGCGTCCCGGTCCGCCTGCGGGAAGAAGTAGCGCTTGAAGTAGGTGTAGCCGGCGCCGGCGGTGTTCGGCACATAGACGTACGCGACGCGCCCGTTCGTCGCCTCGGTGACTTTGCGCAGATTGCCTTCGACCCAGTCGCGGTTGCGCAGGTTCGACTCATCTTCGATCGGAACGACTTTGACGACGCGCGAGTTGCTGCCGTCGGCGTTCGGTCCCACCGTCAGCTCGACGATGCGCCCGGCGGTCTGCTCGAAGCGGCTGTAGAGATCCTCGGGGTACTTGAGTTCGTGGCCATCGACGGCTAGCAGATACTCCCCTGTCTTGACGTCGACGCCCGGTTCCGTGAGCGGCGAGCGCAGCTCCGGATTCCAGTTCAATCCGCCGAAGACTTTCGCGAAACGATAGCGGCCATTTTCGACTTTGTAGTCGGCGCCGAGGAGGCCGCCCGGAACGGCTTCGACATCGGCGAGTGAGTCGCCGCCGCCAAGGCGATGGTGGCCGACCGAGAGTTCGGAGGACATCCACATCATCACGCGGTTGAGGTCCTGGCGAACGGCCAGATCGGGCAGGAACGCCGAGTACTTGGCGCGCATGGCGTTCCAATCGGCGCCGTGCATGTTCGGGTCATAGAAGTAGTCGCGATTGATGCGCCACGCTTCGTCGAAGATCTGCCGCCACTCGGCGCGCGGATCGATCTTCACCTGCAGCTTGTCGGTGGCGAGCTTGAATTTGGCCATGTCGAGCTTGTCGCCGACATCGACGAGCGAGTAACCGTCCTTAGCGATCAACATCCGTTTGCCGTCGGCGGAGAGGTCGAAGCCGTCGACCTTTTCGAGCAGCGTCTCTTCCTTCCGCTTTTCGAGGTCGAAGCGCTGCAGGTTGTTCTCTTCCGGTCCGAAGCGATTGAAGCCGGCGGATTTGAGATAGAAAATCTGGCCCGTTTTGCCGGCGGACAGAGAGTCGTAACCGCCCGGCTTCGGCGGCAACGCGACGATCCGTTGCGTGAGCCCGTCGAAATCGACGACGACCGTCACCTTCTTCGATGCCGCGGTCTTTTTGTCCGCGCTGGCTTTCTCGTCGGCGGGTTTGTCGCTCGATTTCGTCTCCGGCTTCATGGCCGATTCGTCGGCGGACTTGGCCGCTTCTTCGTCGCTTTCTTTCGCGATCGGCGAAACGACACCCTTCGGCAGGACGGCGAGATAGATCGACTGTGTCGCGCGAAGATCGGCATTCGACTGCGCGAACCAATCCTCGACCGGGCCGGCATCGGTCGACGCAAGGAAGTAGAGGTACTTGCCGTTCGCATCGAAGACCGGCTGGCTGGCGTCGGTGTATGGATCGGTCAGCGGATACGACTTCTTCTCGCCGATCGAATAGAGGTAGATGCGATTCATGTAGGTCGGCGTGTTCCGCGTGTAGGCCAGCCACTGCGAGTCGGGCGACCAGTTGTGATTGAGCACACGCACCGGGCCGTAGAGAACGTCGCTCGAAACCTTGTCAGTGGTACCCGACGCAACGTCGGTGACGTAAATCGAGCGCGAGTTGTCGGCGAAGCTGATCTTCTTCGAATCGGGCGACCATTTCGGATCGTCGTAGAAGCCGGCGCCGTCGATCTTGATCTCGCGCGGCGTTCCTTTGCCATCCTGATCGCCGACGTAGAGGCGGTACTCGCCGCTGCGGTCGGAGAACCACGCGATCGACTTTCCGTCGGGCGACCAGGCCGGCGAGCGGTCGTTCGACCCCGGCGTGGCGGTGAGATTGCGGTCGTCGCCCTTCTCGCGCGGGACGGTGAAGATGTCGCCGCGGAATTCGAATGCGGCGCGCGCGCCCGACGGTGAGATGGCGGTGCTGCGGATGTACTTCTTCCCCTTCACGAAGCGCGGCAGCGTCTCGACGAGGTCGGCCGCGACGCCGACTTTCACGCGATTGTCCGCGCCGCTTTTCGGATCGAGCAGATGAAGATAGCCAGCCTGCTCGTAAATGATCTTTCCGCCGCCTGCGGTCGCGTTCACGATCGGGAAGTCGGCGTGGTTGGTAATCTTCGCGACCTTCTTCGACGAAGGGTCGTAGCTGTAGATGTTGAACTCGCCGTCGCGATCCGATCGGAAGTAGACCTTGCCATCGAGCCACATCGGATCGGTGTCGTTGCAGCGGCCGGCCGGCTGCGGCACGTGTTCGGTCGCGTAGGTGGTGGTGTCGAAGATGACGAGGTTCGAGAACTGCCCGCCACGATAATGCTTCCACTCGTTGAACGCGTCGCCGAGCGGGACGTAGACGATCTTCTTTCCGTCAGCGGAGTAGGTGGCCTTCGCCGCATGCGGAATGGGAAGCTTCGTGGCCATCCCGCCGCCTACCGGCACCGTGAAAAGTTGCAGATAACGACCCGTGTAGACCTCGCGCGGCGACGTGAACAGGACATTAGCTCCATCCGGAGTAAACCCTAGCGCGACATCCGCCCTCGGATGCCACGTCAGCCGCTTCGGCACGCCGCCCTCGGACGGCACAACGTAAACGTCCGTGTTGCCTTCGTAGCGGCCGGTGAATGCGATCCACTTCCCGTCCGGCGAGAAGTGCGGCCCCGCCTCAATGCCGGGATGCGACGTCAGCCGCCGCACGCCACTGCCGTCGAGGTTCGCGACCCAGAGATCGTTCGCGTATCCGAACGCGATCCGGTCGCCGCTAACGGCGGGCTCGGAGAGCAGCCGCGTGTCGTGGATATCGACCGCGAGCAGCGGAAACGCGGACACAACGATGACGAACAACAGCAAAGCACGCATGCGCATCGGAAGCTCCTGCAAGGTGGGATGGACGACCGCAGGACTGTAGCGCGAAAGCGGCCGTCGGTAAAATGACGAAATGGCAAACGCGCGATTCACCGCCACGCTGCTCGACGGCCACAAAGGCGCGGCATTCGAAGTTCCGTTCGATCCGTCCGAACG
>JAFAOU010000160.1 GCA_019247495.1 Acidobacteriota bacterium | reverse complement strand
CGTCACGTGATGTCCAAGCCGCGCCAGCAGCCGTGACACCCACGGGGAATGTGTTCCCGTCTCGATCGCGATCTGCTTCGGTGCAATGCCGCCGAACTCCTTTTCGAACGCTGCCGCCATCGTCGGCACCCGCCTTTCGCCGAGGCGTTTCCCCCCGGCGTCAACGCAAAAGACCAGACTTCTTCACGGCCAATCTCCTTTCTGTGCCTCGAGCACGTTCACCTTTGCAGCGCACATTGTGCGACTGCGCAGGAGGTTGGCCTTCTCATCTCATCTGGCCCGGCTGCGTCTCGCTGCCGAACCGCCAAACCCTCAACTTACGCTGGTAACGCAGCGCCTGCGCAAGCCTCCCATTCGGCGGCGAGGACGCCGCCGGGCCAGCCGGCGAGACGCCAGCGCTCCAATCGCGAACCTCTAGATGTCGCGCAGCACGAGCCCATGTTCGAAGCGGTGTTCGCCGTCGCGCGGGATGGCGGCGTCGTCGCGGCAGATGAGGACATTGCGCAGATCGAGGGCGTTCGCGATTTCGACGCCGTGCGCCACGATGCAGCCGTCGAGTTGCACGCCGGGTGCGATTCGGCAGTCGTCCCAGACTACGGTGTCGGTGAGCGCACCTTCGACGATACTGCGCTGGCCGGCGATGCTGCGCGAGATCGTGCCGGTGACTTTTGCTGTGTCGTGGATGAGCGAGTCGCCGGCTACGCGCGTTTCCGAAGGAATCGCAAGTTCGCCGCGCACCATCAGATCGAGCAGCGTTCGCGACGCGGTCATGTAGCGCTGCGGCGTTCCGATGTCGAACCAGAGTCCGTCATCGACCACGCCGGCGATTCGTTCGCGGCCGCTGTCGATGAGCGGCTGATAGACCTCGTCGACGATGCCGGAGAAATCTTTGTCGGGCAGGTAGTTGAAGATGCGGTTGGAAATGAGATGCGTGCCGGAGAACATCAACGGTTCGCCGGTGCCTTGGCCGAAGCCGGTGATGATCCCTTCGTCAAAGTAGACCGGCGTGAAGCGATCGCCTTCCGGCGGATGGCGAAGCGTCAGCGCGGCCAGCGCATCGTGTTCCTTTCGCGCTGCGCGCAGTGCGTCATACGGCGGAAACTGAACGGTGTCGCCGTTGACGAGGAAAAACTCGGAATCGTTTTCGAGCAGCGCACGCACCTTGCGCACGCCGCCGCCAGTGCCGAGGATTTCAGGCTCGAAGGAGAATTCGAATTTCGCCCGGCCGGCGTAGCGATCGATCAGATAGCGCTCGATCGGCTCGGGAAGGTGATGCAGATTCACGACGAAGTCGCTGATGCCGCCGGCGAGCAGCGCTTCGACCGCCCAGGACATCAGCGGACGTCCGGCCAGCGGCACGATCGGTTTCGGCAGCACATACGTCACCGGACGGAGCCGCGTGCCGTAGCCGGCGGCGAGGATCATTGCTTTCATTGGGGTTTCTTCTTGGCGTTGCGTCGATCTTCGAGTTGCAAGGCGCGTGACCGCTCAGAAAAGCGAATGTTGAATGTTCAATGTTGAATGTCGAATGTTGAATGACGGAACGAATTCGGCTCGGGACGAATGTGGCGCGATGAAAAGCTCATTCAACATTGAACATTGAACATTCAACATTCAACATTCAACATTCAACATTTGCATTTCAGAGTTGCTCGGGCGGAAAAATCATGTTCTCGCCGAGGTCCGGCCGCGTTCGCCGAGCGACGCGATACAGATCCGCGTACGTCTGACGGATGGCCTGATCCATATTCATGCCTAACTCGCCGGCGATCGTACGGATCACGTCGATGGGGCCTTCGATTTCGAAGTAGTCGCCGATCGGCGTTCGGTCGAGGACGACCTCGACCTCTTTGATGCGCCAGACCTCGCGAAACTTCTGGTAGCGGAAGACCGGCTTGTAGCCCAACGCATCGAAGAGCTGGATGGCGCGCTCGAAACTCTCGACGCCCGTCTGCACTTCTTCGCGCGATTTCACGCCGCCTTCGATCGACATCGGACCCTTGTACGTCGCGATCGAATACTTGCCGAACTTGCGCACGCGCAGCAGCGATCCCTTCGTCCGCAGCTCCCCTCGGCGGTCGAGGACGATGTTGTCCTCGAACGTCTCGGGATAGAGCCGCTGCCCACCGATGTCGTGAAGCTTGCGAACGAGCTCGTTCCGGTCCTTGAGGGCGAACTTGACTTCGATTTCCTGGGGCATCAGGTCCGCAGGACCTCCACTCCCGGCAGCGTCTTGCCCGAGATGAACTCCAGCGACGCGCCTCCTCCCGTGGAGATGTGGCTGATGCGATTCGCGTAGCCGGATGCGTTCACCGCTTCGACCGATTCGCCGCCGCCGACCACCGTAATCGCGTCGGCCTCGGCGACCGACTTGGCCATCGCCATGGTCCCTTTCGCGAACGCTTCCTTTTCGAAAACGCCCATCGGTCCATTCCAGAAAATCGTCTTCGCGTTTTTCAGGGCGGCGTCGTATGCGGCGATCGTTTTCGGTCCGATGTCGAAGGCTTTCTGTGTTGCGGCCAGTCCGTTCGACACTTCCACGGTTTCGATCGTGGTCGGATTCTCGAGATCGTCGCCGGTGATCACATCGACCGGCAGCGTGACATTCGTGATTCGCCTGGCGATCTCCATCGAGTCATTGTCGACGAGCGAGCCGCCCATGGCCACGCCGCGCGCGGCGAGGAACGTGTTGGCCATGCCGCCGCCGACGAGGACCGTGTCGGCGAGCTTGACGAGCGCTTCGAGCGGCTCGATCTTGCCGGCGATCTTCGCGCCGCCGAGGAGCGCGACGAAGGGGCGATCGGAGACGTTGGTGATCTTCTGCAGGAACTCGATCTCCTTCGCCAGCAGCAGTCCGCCGGCGATGCGGTCGCGATCGAAAAGGCGGGGCAGCCCGTCGATCGATGCGTGCGCGCGATGACAGGCGCCGAAGGCGTCGTTGACGTAGTAATCCGCGAGTTTGCGAAGCTGCTCCGCGAAGGTGCGATCGTTCTTTTCTTCGCCGGCGTAGAAGCGAAGGTTCTCGAGCAAAAGCACCTCGCCGGGTTTCAGCGCTTTCGCTTTCTCCTCTGCATCGCCGCCGACGCAGTCGTTCGACCAATGAACGTCCGCGCCCAGCAACTCTGCCAGTTTTTCGCGAATCGGCTCGAGCGAGTACTTCGGTTTGCGCTCGCCTTTCGGACGTCCGAGGTGACTGGCGATGACGATGGCGGCGCCGGCGTCGCGGAGACGGCGCAACGTCGGCAGCGTCTCCTCGATGCGGGTGGCGTCGGTGATGCGCGCGCCATCGAGCGGGACGTTGTAATCGACGCGATAGAAAACGCGCGCGCCGGGCGTGAGGGTTACGTCGTCAAGAGTGCGAATTTTGATCATGAGTAGAAGCGGTGTTGATTTTTTCAGGCGTCCCGAGCCTCACCAGCACAGACAAGAGTGTCTGTGCCACATTGATCCTGCCGTATTCGGGATACTGCTCGTCGGGAGAGCCAGTGTGGCACAGACACTCTTGTCTGTGCCTTTGCAAGATGCAGTGCCTGATGTTGCTAACCGCCGGACGACATGGAGAGCGACTCCTTCTTTACTCGCGCTACGTACGCGATCAGCTCGAGGATCCGGTTCGAGTAGCCCCACTCGTTGTCGTACCACGCCAGCACCTTGTGCATGTTCGGGCCGACCGAGCGGGTGAAGGTGGTGTCGACGATCGCCGAGTAAGGGTTGTGGTTGAAATCGACCGAGACCAGCTGCTCCTCGGAACAGGTCAGGATCCCCTTCAGCGCACCGTTGGCCGACTCACGCAGGACCTGGTTGATCTCGTCGGCGCTCGTGGCCTTCTCGGTGCGGAAGGTCAGATCGACCAGCGAAACGTTCGGCGTGGGGACGCGGACGGAGATGCCGTCGAACTTCCCCTTCAGCTCCGGCAGGACGAGGCCGACGGCCTTGGCGGCGCCCGTGGTCGTGGGGATCATCGACAGCGCTGCCGCGCGGCCGCGGCGGAGGTCCTTGTGCGGCAGGTCGAGGATCTCCTGGTCGTTCGTATACGAGTGCACCGTGGTCATGATGCCCATGGTGATCCGGAACTTCTCGTGCAGGACCTTCGCGACGTACGCGATGAGATCGAGGATCCGGTTCGAGTAGCCCCACTCGTTGTCATACCACGACAGCACCTTGTGCATGTGCGGATCGACCGACCGGGTGAACGTCGTGTCGAGGATGGACGAGTTGCCGTTGTGGTTGAAGTCGACCGAGACGAGCTGCTCGTCGGAGTAGGCGAGGATGCCCTTCAACTCACCGTTCGCCGCCTCGCGCACGGCGTCGTTGATCTCTTCCGCGCTGGTGGGCTTCTCGGTGTGGAAGGTGAGATCGACCAGCGAGACGTTCGGCGTCGGTACGCGGACCGAGATGCCGTCGAATTTTCCTTTGAGCTCCGGCAG
>JAFAOU010000040.1 GCA_019247495.1 Acidobacteriota bacterium | reverse complement strand
CGGCATCGAATGCTCGGTGCTCGATCTGCGCTCGCTCGCGCCACTCGACCGCGACGCCGTACTGGCCGTGGCGCGTCATTGCAACCGCGTGCTGATCATCCTCGAGGACACCCGCACGGGATCGATCGGCGAATCGCTGGCGGCGATCATCCAGGAGGAAGCGTTCGAATACCTCGACGCCCCGATCCGTATCGTCGGCGCGCTCGACACGCCGGTCCCGTATTCGCCGCCGTTGGAGGAGGAGTTCCTCGCCAGCGATGCGCAGATTGAGAGGGCGGCGCGGTTGGTGGTGGGTTACTGAGGTAGTCGCTCGAGTTTGTCGGCGTCAATTAGATCGATTGGCCGACCGCTCGCACGTTTGTTTGCGATCAAATCCTCGCGACCAATGACGTTGTACGAGGCGCCATCAACCACCGCTTGGATTCGCCGCTTCCAAGCGGCTTCGAAATCCACGCCCGAAAGAGCGGTGAGGATGTCGATTCGCTGCGGCTTTACGCCAATTTGATAGATGAGTCCGGGCGTCGACAGGTCATCGACCGTGAGCCCATGCAACGGCGCTCCGAATCGCACCACCGCTTGATACACACGTGGTGCGTTGTCCGGCGTGGGACGAACCCAAATGTCGAAATCCATAGTGGCGCGCACATAGCCGTGGACCGACAGGGCGTGCCCGCCGACGATGAGAAAGTCAGCCCCGGTTGCGGATAACTCGCGCAACATCTCGACGAAATTCGGGCTCAGCGAAAGTTCCACTATAGATACCCCATGCTTGCCGTGTGACATACCACGTCAAACTCAGTCGTTCGCCCGGTGTCATAGCGAGGATATCTTCATCAAACTCGGGCTCTTCCCCGAGCTTGTATTTCCTTACCGTCACGTTGCGCGCCACGCGCGAATTATATCCCGCGGTACACGCGCCGCACCCACTCCGCATCCTCTTTGCTGAGCGCTTCCCCGACCGCCGCGGCGGCATCGACCTGCTTCGGATTGCGCTGGCCGAGGAGGACCGTGGCGGTGGGGTTGTCCGCGAGTAGGGCGCCGGTGAGGGCGTGCAGAACCGGCTCCGGATGATCGGGAAAGCGGCGGGTCATCTCGTCGCGCACGTATCGCATACGCGCCAGGAACTTCGGATCGCGGAACTCGGCGATCGTGCTGCGGAAATCGCCCTCGGGGAAACTCTGCGGCGCGTCGTATTTGCCGAGCAGCAGGCCGTGTTTGAGCGGGGAGAAAAAGGCGACGGCGAGGTCGTGCGTATCGACCCATGCTTTCAGTCCGCTCGACTCGTAGTCGTCGTTGATGATGTTGCGAAACGGCTGCACCACGTCGGGATCGACGCGTTCGATGAACTTCATGATCTTGCGCGAATCCCAGTCTGAAAGGCCTATGAAGCGGATCTTTCCTTCGTCGCGAAAGCGCCGCATGTTCGCCAGAGCGTCGTCGAAGTAGACATCGTTCGGACCGAAATCGCAGTGATGAAAGTAATAGAGATCGATGACGTCAGTCTGCAGGTCGCGCAGCGAGGTTTCGCACTGTTCGCGCATGTACTCCGGATCGTAGAAGTGATCGGCGCCGCCTCGCTGAAATCCGAACTTCGACGCGAGGAAAATATCTTTTCGCGGCACCCCCTCGGCGAATGCCTGGCCGATGAGCTGCTCCGCGTGGCCGTGACCATACGCATCGGCTGTATCCCAATGAGTGATCCCCTGCCGATGAGCCTCGACGAGCGCCGCCTTGGCCAACTGGTCATCGTGGCCGCTCCAGCCGACAGAAAATCCGCCCCCCATGCCGGGGCCGCCGTGTCCCCACGTGCCGAGGCTGATGGCGGGGACCTGGGCATTCGTGCGGCCGAAACGAAGCGTACGCATGGTTCAGTAGATTAGTCGATTAGTGGATTAGTAGATTAGTCGTCGGTAGTCGTAGATGACCGGTCAGTGGTTCATCTCTCGGATCGAATGCACACCTCTAATCTACGAATCGACTAATCCACTAATCTACTGACCATGTCTTGCGTTTTCTGCAACGAACCGCGCAGCGCTGGCGAGGTGCTCTTCGAGGACGATCGCGTGCTCGTGATCCTGCACGAGGATTGGGCCGTGCGCGGGCATGCGATGGTTGTCTGGAAAGCGCATATCGAGAATGTCGCCGATCTGACGATCGACGAATACGCGCATTTCGCCGCCGCGCATCATCGCGCCGAGCGCGCGTTGCTCGACGCTACCGGCGCCGATCGCGCCATCCTGCTCAAGCTCGGCATCGCTACGCCGCATCTGCATCTGCACGTCTATCCCGTGAGCGCGTCGCTCGACCGCGCGGCGGTGATGGAGATCATCGATGGACGTGTTCGCGATGCGTTCGACCAGGCGCTGATCGACGAGTTGCGCGAACGGCTTGCTTGACAAGGCGCCTACGACTGAATGAGCATTCATTCACTCATGGCCCGGCAAGCATCGACGATCCCTCCCCCGACTGAAACCGCACGCGGCACGACTAAGCGCGAACGCATTCTTCGCGCCGCCATCGAAGTCTTCGCGCTGAACGGCTACTTCAACGCCAAGGTCTCGGACATCGCCAAGTCGGCCGGCGTCGCGGACGGAACGATCTACCTCTACTTCGACGGCAAGGAAGATCTGCTCATCACGATTTTCCGCGAGCACACGCGCAACTACCTGCAGTCGCTGGAGCGCGAGCTGGCGCACGTGCGGCGCCCCGAGGAGCGGATTCGGATTGCAATCCGCCACCATCTCGAAGCGTTGGGGCGCGACCGCTCGTTGGCCATCGTGGCGCAGGTGGAGTTGCGCCACAGTTTGAAATTCATGAGCCTTCTGTCGCAGCAGGAAGTGGCCGATTACCTCAACATGCTGCGCAAGATGATCGAGCACGGACAGTCGGACGGCAGCTTCCGCCGCACCATCCATCCGCAGCTCGGTGCGAAAGCGGTCTTCGGAATCCTCGACGAGATGGTGACGTCGTGGATCCTCTCGGAGAAGGAGTACGACCTCGCCGCGAGCGCGGACCAGATTGCCGATCTGGTGTTGACCGGCCTGCTGTAGGTCACCGCATCGCGGCGCGCAGCGCATTGCGGCGACAAAGATTCGCGGTGGTCTCCTCATCGAGGAAACGTTCGATCGGGATATCGCGGCCGAACGCGGCAACCGGATACTCCTCCATAGCAACCGGGGCCTCGGTCAGCGGGTCGTAAACAACGTCGCCCTCGCACGCAACGTAATGCGTCGTCCACGTCGGTCCTTTGCGGCCGGCCAAACGGACCGGCGTGAGCGGCCCGTGGAAAACGCCCGATGCGACCTCCCGCACATCGCGCAGGCGAGCGATCCACGGCGTCTTTCCTTCTGCGAGGAGCAGCTCCGCAATCCGGCACGCGTGCGTCACGCAATCGGCGGGATAGCCGTCATCGAGCACCGCAGAAATCTCGTGGACGTAGTCGGCCGCGCGCATCGCGAGATTTTAGTATCGTCGCGGCGTGCCGCAGGACGAGACCCTCCGCCGCATCGTCGACTTCATCCGCTCCATCGGAATCGAAGTCAACGAAGGAGCGATCACGCGCGAAACCCTCGTCCCCGGAATGGACATCGTCCGCGGAACGCTGCTCGTCGACGAGACGATGATGTGCAAGCCGGCGGATCTCCTCCACGAAGCCGCGCACATTGCATTGACTGCCGCTTCCACCCGCAACACGCTCGACGGAACCGCCGATACCTCGCCCGCCGAAGAGGTTTCGGCCATCGCCTGGACGTGGGCGGCGTCGCGGTATCTCGACATCGATCCCGCCGAGACCTTTCATGTCGACGTCATCAGCGGTAACGGTCCGACGCTCCTGGAAAACTTTCTGGAACGACGTTACGTCGGCGTGCCGATGCTGCAGTACTGGGGACTGACCGTCGAGCCGAAAAATGCCGTCGAGAGAGGCGCAGACCCGTATCCGCACATGCTGCGATGGCTCCGAGGATGAGATCAATGTTTTCCGCAGATACGGATAGAACACTCTCCATCTTCGGAGTATGATTCGCGAACCTCGGCAAGAGGTTCCCAAAACCAGTCCACGGTTCGTTCCGCCCAAGCGAATGAAAGGGGTTCTCATGACTCACAGCGTGAAGTCGCGACTGCTCGTATTTTTCCTATTCGTCCTGCTGTTCGTTGCTGCGCTTCCGGTAGCGGCCGACGTCACCGTCGGCGGCACCGTCAACTTCTCGTCTCTGGACGGGTCGGCGCAGGACGACGATCACACCGTCAACGGCGTGTTCACCGTCAACGGCAACCTGACGATTCAGGGAAGCATCAATTGCAACGACAGCGGACCGTCATCGGCCAGCGCGTGCTCGATGAAGTTCGTCGTCAGCGGCGACGTCACGATGCTGGCGGGAAGCGCGATCTTTGCTGAGAACCGCAGCGGCCCCGGCAACGGCGGCAACATCATCATTCAGGCCGGCGGCAACGTCACGGCGCAGAGCCCCTCGGGGATTCTGCTCGGCGCGAAGATCTCCTCCGCGCGCACCAGCTCCGGCGGCTCGAACGATCATGCCGGCGACATCACCATCAGTGCCGGCGGCACGACGAACCTGCAGTCAGGCTCGCACGTCTCCGCGGCCGCGAGCAATGGCGACGCGGGCACGATCACGGTGAACGGCGCAGGCGTGATCACCGTGGCCGGCGTCGTCAGCGCCGGCGGATCGGACACCGTCAACAACGCGACCAAACTCACGGGCGCCGTCTTCTCCGACTCACCGAAAAACGGCGGCACGATTCGCATCACATCGAGCACGCACACGCAGCCTGCCCTCATCATCACCGCCGACGCCGTCATCGCGTCGGAGGGCGGTGACACCACCGGCACCGTAACGCTTGAAGGTTGCGACGTCCGCGTCCTCGGCCTGGTCGCCTCGATTTCGGACGACGGCACCGGAGCCCGCGTGGTCGTTCGTTCCGGAACGACGATCCTCGTCGACGGCCGCGACGTCAATCGCCCGAGCGCGACCCTCGGCCGGTTCGGCGTGATCCGCGCCGATTCGTCTTCGAAGAAGCCCGACGGTTCTATGCGTGCAGATCTCTTCGCCGCGAACGACATCTCGGTCTTCGGCCCCGATCCCGCGCTTTCCTCGGTGTACTCGGTGAATGCAAATCCCGACACCAACGCCAACAAGGACGTGGCCGGATCGATCCGTGTGATCTCGACCGCGGGCGGCGTCACGGCCAGCGGCAATGCCTTTTCTGCCACGACCGACAACGCGCACAAAGGCGAAGGCGGCTCGATCACGATCGCCAGCCGCAACAACGCGTTGCTGAACACCGCGACGCTGAAGGCCAGCGGCCAGGACGCTGGCGGTCACATTCAGGTGCGTTCCCATTCCGGCAGCCTGACGTGGCAGCTGGGCGTCGGCGACGTCCGTCCCGTCGGAAGTTCTTCCGGCGTTTCCGCCGCGCTGCAGGGAACGATCGCCCTGACCTACTGCACCACGATCTCCACCTCGGGCACGTCGTTTCCGACGAATGGCCCGCCGGTCGGAGTCTTCCCGACCATCGCGCAGAGCTGTTCCCCTGCCGCGCCGTCACTGCCGGCCGGAGAGCCGGTGCTTCCGACCTGCAACCGTCCGCCGGTCGCGGTCAATGACAACTACACGGTCGCCGAGGGCGGCACGCTCAACGTGCCCGCGCCGGGCGTGTTGACGAACGACTCCGATCCGGACGGCGATCCGATCACCGCGGTCCTGGTGAGCGGACCGGCGCATGCGTCGTCGTTCGCGCTGAATGCGAACGGCTCCTTCACCTATGTCCACGACGGCAGCGAGACGACCTCGGACAGCTTCACGTATCGCGCGTCCGACGGCTCGGCCACGTCGAACCTCGCCACCGTCAACATCAACGTCACGCCGGTCAACGACGTGCCGGTCGCGAACAACGACACCGCCACGGTCGCCGAGGGCGGCACGATCAACATGGCCGCTCCGGGCGTGTTGGCCAACGACACCGATCCGGACGGACCGAGTGCGCTGACTGCGATTCTGGTCAGCGGTCCCGCGCACGCCTCCTCGTTCGTGCTCAATCCGAATGGCTCCTACGTCTACATTCACGACGGCAGCGAGACGACGACCGACAGCTTCACCTACAAGGCAAGCGACGGCGTTGCGACGTCGAACACCGCCACCGTTTCCATCACCATCACGCCGGTCAACGATGCGCCGGTCGCGAACAACGACACGTACAGCGTCGCCGAGGGCGGAACGCTGAATCAGTCCGCGCCGGGCGTGCTCGGGAATGACACGGACGCTGATTCGCCGACGCTGACCGCGGTGCTGGTCTCCGGACCGGCCCACGCATCATCGTTCGCGCTGAATGCGAATGGTTCGTTCAGCTACGTTCATGACGGCAGCGAAACGACCACCGACAGCTTCACGTATCGCGCGAATGACGGCTCGCTCAACTCGAACGTCGCCACCGTCACCATCACCATCACGCCGGTCAATGACGCGCCGGTGGCGGTCAACGACGGACCGTACAACGTGCCGGAAGGCGGAACGCTGAATATCGCCTCGCCGGGCGTGCTGGCGAACGACACCGACGTCGACTCGCCCACCCTGACCGCGGTGCTCGTCTCCGGACCGGCGCACGCGTCGTCGTTCGCGCTGAATGCGAACGGCTCCTTCACGTACGTCCACGACGGCAGCGAGACGCTGACCGACAGCTTCACGTACATGGCGAACGACGGCTCTCTGAACTCGAACGTCGCCACCGTTACGATCACCATCACACCAGTCAACGACGCGCCGGTCGCGAACAACGACGCGTACTCGGTCGCTGAGGGCGGGACGATCAACCAGGCCGCTCCGGGCGTGCTCGGAAATGACACAGATCCGGATTCGCCTGTGCTGACGGCTGCACTAGTCAGCGGACCGGCGCACGCGTCGTCGTTCGCGCTCAACGCCGACGGCTCGTTCACGTACGTCCATGATGGCAGCGAGACGACCACCGATTCGTTCACGTATCGCGCGAACGACGGCTCGCTGAACTCGAACATTGCCACCGTCACGATCACCATCACGCCGGTCAACGACGCGCCGGTTGCGGTCAACGACGCCTACGCCGTCAACGAAGGCGGCACGCTCAACCCGTCCGCGCCCGGCGTCCTCGGCAATGACACCGACGCCGACTCGCCGACGCTCACCGCAGTCCTGGTGAGTGGTCCGTCGCATGCCGCGTCGTTCGCGCTCAACGCGGACGGTTCGTTCACCTACGTGCACGACGGCAGCGAAACGACCTCCGACGTCTTCACCTATCGCGCAAACGACGGCTCGCTGAACTCGAACATCGCCACCGTCACCATCACCGTCACCCCGGTCAACGATGCGCCGGTGGTCACGGCCGGAGGAACGCTGACATTCACCGAAGGCGATCCGGCCACCGTGATCGACAACTCGATCACGATCACCGACAACGACTCGCCGAACCTCGCCGGCGCTACGGTCGCAATCACGGGCAACTACGCCAGCGGCCAGGACGTTCTTGGATTCACGAATACCGCGAACATCACAGGCACTTTCAACAGCGGAACCGGTGTGCTCACCCTGACCGGCAGCGACACCGTCGCCAACTACCAGGCCGCGCTGCGCAGCGTGACCTACAACAACACCTCGGGCAGCCCCTCCACGCTGCAGCGGACGGTGACCTGGCAGGTCGATGACGGCGGCGGCGTGAATAACCTCAGCGCTCCGGTGACCTCGACGATCAACGTCATCTCCACCAACGACGCCCCGGTCCTCGCGAACGGATCGACGATCACCTACACGGAAAACGATCCGGCCACGGTCATCAACTCGGTCATCACGGTCAGCGACAGCGATTCGCCGAACCTGACCGGCGCGACCGTCCAGATCACCAGCGGTTACAACAGCGCACAGGACGTACTCTCGTTCACGCCGTTCGGTGGCATCAGCGGAAGCTTCAACTCCGGCACTGGAACGCTGACTCTCAGCGGCACGTCCTCAGTCGCGAACTACCAGACCGCGCTGCGCAACGTGAAGTACACCAACACCTCGGACGATCCGACCACGGCATCGCGCACGGTGGTCTTCCAGGTGACCGACGGTACGGACGCGAGCAACACCGTCAGCAGCACCATCAACGTCATCGCGGTCAATGATCCGCCGACGGCCACGGCGTTCAGCGGACTCCCGGCGCAGGCGGGCATCCCCATCACCTATCCGGCCGGAAAACTGAACGGCACGGACGTTGAGGCGGGAACAATCGTCACCGTCGACACGACCCCGATCAACCTTGTCAACGGCTCGGTCACCCTCAACGCAAACGGCAGCTTCACCTTCACGCCGACTCCGCAGTCGGCCGGTGGAACGGCGTCGTTCCAGTATCGCGTCACCGACAACGGCAATCCGGCTCCGGGCGCGAACAGCAGCTACGTGACGGTGTCGTTCAGCGTGGCTGGCCCGGCCATCTACTTCGTCAAGGCCTCGGGTACCGGCAACTGCACGCTCGGCAACGAGTGCACGCTGACGACGGCCCTTGCCTTCGGTGCAGCCAGCGCAAACATCTTCATCAGCGACGCCGCGACGCACACGAACGGACCGATCACGCTGAACTCCGGCGGAACGATCATCGGCCAGGGCATCGTCGCGCCGAGCTTCGATTCGGTCTACGGCATCGGAACGCCGTCGCAGGGAACGCTGGCGCCCCGTCCGGCAGTCAATCAGCCGCGCCCCACGATCAGCAACTCGCCGATTACGCTCGGCACCAACTCAGTCGTGGCCGGCTTCAACATGAGCAACAACTCCGGCGACACGCTGATCGCTGTAGGTAAAACGGGTCTGGGAGTGAGGAATCTCGACATCACCACCACCACGAATGTCCCGCTGCAGTTCGCCGTGCACTTCACGAGCTCCAGCGGTCTGTTCAACTTCGGAGCGATCACCGTCGCGGGCGGCAACTCCGGCGCAGGCGTGAATTTCAGCAGCACCACCAGCACCTCGCCGGTCACCTTCGGCAACATCTCCACGACGAGCGGCGACGCCGTCACGATCGCCAACAGCGGCGCGACGAACTTCACGTTCGCCAACGTTTCGTCCACGACCGGCAAAGCGGTCGGTGTCAACACGGCGACTGGCTCCTTCACCTTTACGAAGATCAGCTCCAACGGCGCGTCGAAGGGCATCACCGTCAACGCGCTCACCGGATCGGGCAGCTTTACGGTCACCGGCACGGGCGGCCTGTGCGACTCCGCCCACACCGGCGCCGGCGACTGCACGGGCGGCGCGATCCAGAACACTTCGGCCCGAGGGGCTGAGTTCGTCAACGCCGCCAACGTCACGCTGCGGAACATGTACTTCAAGGGCGATGGCACGACGAATTCAGGCGCCAGCTGCTTCGATGACGTCAACGCCGGCTCGAACGTGACCTGCAACGCGGCCCTGTATCTCAGCAGTTCGTCGGCCGCCACGCTCGATCGTCTTTACATCGACGGAAGCGGCTCGCAGGATATGGGCCTCAACGGTAACGCGGTCAATGGCCTGACGATGAGCAACACGGAGATCGCGAACTTCGCCAACAGCACGAAGACCGCGATGCTTTTCCAAAACCTCACGGGAACGGTGGGAGTGACCGCGGCGAACATCCACAACAACAACGTGGCGCACAACGTCTTCGTCACGAACAACACGGGAACGGCAAACATCACCTTCACCAACCCGATCGTTCAAACGTCGGCCGGATCCGGCGACGGCATCCAGGTCGACTCGTATCTCGCCGGCACCACCCTGAACGTGACGGCGAACGGCGTGACGATCAACAACGTCCCGGGCAACGGCGTCTCGTTCCAGGCCAGCAGCGGCTCGACGATGACAGCCATCCTCAGCGGCGGTACGGTCACCGGCACGAACGGGATTCTCATGCAGTCGACCGGCAACAACACTTCGTTGACCTACACGGTCACCGGCCTGACGGCGGTCACGACGCACGCCTTCGGCTCGAACGCCATCACCGCCGGCAAGGCCAACGGAATCAACGGTACGGTCAACGGCACAATCACGAACAACACGATCACCAGCGCGCTGTGCGGCGGCGGGTGCAACGGCATCACGATCGGCTCGTTCGGCGTCAGCGGCACGTCGGTCGTCAACGTCTCGGGGAACAACATCTCCGGCGTCGACGCCTCGGCGATCGCGGCAACCGCTGGTCAGGGCGCCAGCTCGCTGAACGTGACGATCCAAGGCAACACCATCCACGATCCCGATCCGGGCAACTTCTCTTACGCGATTGACCTCATCGCGGGAACGTCGAGCGGCGATGCTCCCTGCTTCTTCGCGAACGTCGGCGACATGACGACGACCCACACCGTTCCGGCGAACCGCAACCTGATCACCGGTGCGTGGCAGAGCGGCGGGAACCCGATCGAAGCCGGAATCTTCAACAACAGCACGTTCAAGCTGCTGAACCTACCCGGGACCGGCGACACGATCGCCGCCTTGTGGATCTCCGCCAGCAACAATGCCGCCGGAGCCGACACCTTCCACCTTGGCCCGAACCAGTTCATCAACGGCACGAGCTGCCCGTAATCAATCCCGGATGCGGGCCTCTTCGGAGGCCCGCATCCTCCTTTCTTCCGCGGCGCCCCCCAACAGCCAGCCTCACACAGCCCGCGCCGCGGCGCACCTGTGCACTTTCGATCGCCGCGCAACTAGGCAGGGGACGGGTTCACGCGGAGCCGCGGAGGCACGGAGAGTTCGCGGAACGCCCAACATCACAGTGAACGCCTCCAGCAACTGCAAGGACATCACCCATCGGTGACCAGCGGCGATCAACAACGTCCGGAGCAACAGCCAGCGCACCGCCGTGCAGCGCTGTCGCGGAGGGGCGGAGGCTGCGCGCTCTCCGCGGCTCCGCGTGAAATTGGTTCCCCTGGACCACACCACCGTTTCGGGACACCGATGAGTGTGCTAAAACGGGGCCATGGAGAGAGCGCAGATGGACCTCGGGGAGATCACTCTGGAGACGGCGCAGCCGCTGGTGGGGATGCTGTTTCACGTCACTCTTGACGACGGGAACACGGTCGAGATGAAGCTGACCGAGGCGGTGCCGTTCGAGTTGCCGAGACGCTCTCCCCGGGGGGCAAAGCAGATGAAGCGGCTTCCGTTTGCGATCTACTTTCTTGGGCCGCGGGAGCCGATCCTTGCGCAGAGGATGTACGACTTGCGCAGTGACGGCGTCGAGCTGCCGGGCCTCTTCATCGTGCCGGTCGGACGCGATGACGAAGGGACGGAGTACGAGGCGGTCTTCGCCTGATCAGGCGCTGATGGCCGGCCACTTCATGATGTGGTAGACGCCGTTCGTATCGACGTGCTGGAACCCGAGCCGGTCATAAAGGCGGCGGGCCGGATTGAAATTCTCGACGTAGATCATCACCCGCCTGCCGCTCTGCTCCGCCTCGCCTAACACCTCCTGCAGCAGACGTGAGCCAAGGCCGCCGCCGCGGCACTCGGGGAGCAGGGCGATGTCGATGACCTCGATCTCGTCCTCCCTTCGGTCGACGTACAGCCGGCCGATGGGAACGCCCTTCTGCTCGATGATGAGGAAGTCGGCGCCGCCGTATTGCTGGTCGTAATGGGCGGTCTGGGCATCGAACTGCCACTGAAGGAAGGCGCGCTTCTGCTCGTCGGTCCAATCGATCATGTCCATCTCCTGTTGCCGCGTGCTGGCGTACAGCATGGCCAGGAAGGAACGGTCGTCGTCTCGTTTCGGGCGGAGTTGGATCGAGTCGGGCGAATGGTTCATGTAGGACGAAAGCGCTGCGGGGCCGGCGAGGCCCCGCACCGGAAGGAGAAACGCGTCTAGCCGCGGGGCGGGAAGACGCCCTGCAGGGCGATGCAGAAGTTGACCGTGAGGTAGGGCTGCATGTTGTTGTGGGGAAGCGAGCCGCCGGCGATGGCCAGGGCCTGGAAGTTCATCTGCGTCAGGTTGGCGGACTGCGCAGTGTAAGCAGCGCCGCCGGCCGACTTGCTGAGGGCCTGATCGGGTGCCGGTGCCGGGTTGGCACCGGAGTGGGCGTTGTGACCGACGAGGGAATGGTTATGGATGGGCATCTCGGTCTGGATGAGCGTCACGAACTCGACGCCGCTCTGCTCTCCGATGAAGTATTGGGTGCCAGTGGAGCTCTGCCCCTGGTTTGTCGGCGCGCTGCCCTGCAGATTGGGAAGGGCGAACGTTGACTTTCCATCGCCGCCGTAGAATGTCCCGAGCAGCGAGAAAAGGGCTGTGTTCTGGGAGATGGGAAGCAACTGGCCGGCGCAAAACGCCCAGCCGGTGGGGGCGAAGTTGCAGGCCCACATGCGGACCTCTGCTACAAACGGTGAAGACATTGTTTGATTCTCCCTTCTCTAGTTCTGCGTCGGAAAGATGCCAAAGAGCGAAATGATGAACGTGATGACCAGGAACGGCATCATGTTCTCGTGGGGCTGGCTGCCGCCCACGCTCGTGATGGCAGCGGCGTTAAAGTTGTTCGACGGCGGGAACTGCGAATAGAGCGACACCTGCAGGTTCGAGGCGAGCACGTTGCCCGTAGGGACGCCCGTCGTTCCGCCGCTCGTCGAGGCCACCAGGGCGTGGTTGTGCTGCGGGATCTGTTGCGTGGTGAGCGTGACCTGCTCCACGCCGGCCATCTCGCCGATCTGATAGGTCGTACCCGTCTGCGGGTTGGTTCCCATGTGGATCGGCAGCCGCCCCTGGACGTCGGGGAGGCCGAAGGTTTCCTGACCATCGCCGCCGTAGGTCGTGCCGATCAGGTTGAAGAGTGTGTCGTTCTGGGAGATCGGCATCAACTGACCCGCGCACATTGCCCATCCCGCGGGCGCGAAGCTGCCACCGAACATGCGGATTTCGCCAACATATGGACTGCTCATTTCGTCATCCTCCTTAATTTTGCGAGGGGAAAGCGCCCTGCAGCGCGATACAGAAGTTGAGAACGATGTACGGCTGCATGTTCTGGTGCGGTTGCGATCCGCCGACGTTCGTGACCGACGCCGGGGCGAGCGTGGTGGCGGCATTCAGCGGGCCATAGATCGGCGTCGTCAGCGTGCCGAGGAGGTTGGGACTGGGGATTGCCGAATCGGCGGGGTTGGGCAGGAGGTTGGCCTGGAGGAAGTGGTTGTGGGCAGGCATTTCGGACATCGTGATGGTGTGCGATTCCTGGCCACCGACCTGGCCCTCGGTAAACCCGGCTCCCATGGAAATGGGAGCTTTGCCGCGCATGTCCGGCAGGGCGAACGTCGTCTGTCCGTTGCCTCCGTACATCGTACCGAGAAGGGAAAACAGCGCCTGGTTCTGATTGATGGGGAGAAACTGCCCGTTGCATTGAGCCCAACCCTTGGGAGCAAAGTTGAAGGACATGATTCGCATCTCTGATAGGAATGGTGTACCCATACGACTACCTCCTTTTCGTTGTCTCTCTCTCTTCTGGAACTCAGATGCGCCTCACTCGCGTGAGGCGCATCCCATGGGCCGCTCGACTCGTACTGCGACTTCTCATCAGGGGCAGGAAGCTCCGGCGGTGAACTGGTTGGTGCCGAGGTGGACGGCGTCGACGTTGTATCCGGTCTGGCTAGCCTTCACCCATGCGGCGGCGTTCGCGTCGTTGGTGTTCGAGTTCGGATAGTTGAGCAGCTTGAAGGTGCTGCTGTTGAAGATCAGCACCTCCATCGGGTTGCCGCCGCTCTGCCACGCGCCGGTAATGGTGTTGCGGTTCGCCGGAACGGTGTGGGCGGCGGTCATGTCGCCGATGTCGCCGGCGAAGCAGACCGCGTCACCCGACTGCGTACCGGGGTAGATGTCGATGCCGTAGGAGGTGTTGACGCCTGCCGTCAGCGCCGGATTGTGGACGTTGTTGCCGTGGACCGTCATCGTCAGGGAACTGCCACCCTGGCCGCCGACGATCCAGATGCCTTGGGCGTCGACACCGGAGATGTCGTTGTTGGAGACGTTGACCGTGGATGCGCCGCTCACGCCGAACGATCCGACCTTGATGCCGGCGCAGCCGCCGCCGCAGAGGGCGCTGGTGATGACGTTGTTGGTGACGGTGCCGTTGAACGTGGCGTTGGTGCCGTTGGCCTTACCGACGGTGATGGCGTTCGAGCCGAGGTTGTGCGTGGTGACGCTCGTCAGGCCAGTGACGGTGAACGTGTAGGTGGTGTTAGTGCCCGTCTCCTGCATCAGGAGGCCGTTCGTCCCCGTCACGATGCCGCCGTTGAGAATGCTGGTCATGGTCGAGCCGGTATTTGCCTGGAACATGACGCCGTTGCCGGTGTTCGCGGAGCTGGCCGTGATGTTCACGTTCGTCGCCGTGACGTTCAGGGTCGTTCCCGCGGTGTACGAATTGACCTGAAGGCTGTCCGGGTTGTTCGTGCCGCTGTTGTTGTTGATGGTCGGGCTGGTCAACGTCACGTTGGCCGTGCCGGTGTTGTTGGTGATCATCACGGTGTGGATGCCGCTGTTGTTGTGGACGTTGAGGCCCGTGATGCCGGTGGTGCCGGTCAGGTTCTGGAAGTTGAAGGGCGTCTTGGCGATGTTGGTGAAGTTCGCGATCTCGAGTCCGCTGACCGTCATGGCGCTGACCGCGTTGCCGATGACGCCGGTGTCGCCCGACCCCGTACCGTCGACGTAAATCTTGGTGAGGCTGGGAGCGGTCACGCTGACCAAGTAGAGGTTGGCGTTGCAGGTTGTATTCGTGCCACCGGTGACGTCATCTCCGCAGGCCACGGCCGTCGTGCCGTTGCCCTTGAAGTACATGTTGTTGAGGGTCAGCGAGGCGACGTTGTTGAACTCGCCGCCGCGGGTCGTGCCGCCGAGGATCGAGCCGCCGGTGCAGTCGGTGCCGCTGATGTGCGTCGAGTCGCAGAGGCCGCCCGTGCCGTTGACGGTGAAGCTGCCGCCGCCGGTCAGCGCGGTGACGGTGATGCCCTTGGCCGCTCCGTTCGAGCTGATCTTGGTGAAGACGAAGTCGCCGGTGCCGGTGTTGATGGAAACCGCCGTTCCCGTGGCCGTGGTGACGGTGCCGACAGTGAAGTTCGTGGCACCGCTCGAGGCCACGGTCAGACCGATGCCGGAGCCCGATCCGGTGATCGTGCTCCAGGTCTCGGTCGAGGTACCGGTCACGCCGTTCCAGTTGATGCCGGTGCCGCCGGCGGCGACCGTGATGGTGTTGCCGGCGTTGGTGACGTTGACCACTCCACCGCCCGTGGCGTTGAAGGCGGTGCCGCTGCTGGTGGTCAGAGTCAGCGCGCCGGCGAAAGCCACGGTGCTGCCGGTATTGCCCGTCAGATCGATGGCGTTGGTGGTGCTGGTGCTGCCGGTGATGGCGCCGTTGAACGTCGTCGAGCCGCCGGTCTTGGCGTTGATGTTCACGGCGTTGTTGGCGTTGTTGTTCTTGGTGATCGGACCGCCGAATGTCACCGTGGCGGTGCTGGTGTCCTCGTTGTAGGCGATGCCGGTCGGGTTGGTGATCGACGTGCCGCTCGAGAAGCTGAACGTTCCGGCCGATCCGTTGGTGATGTCGATCCCGGCGTCTCCGCCGTTGAGTGAGTTCGTCCCGCCGTTGAAGTTGTAGGTGCCGTCTGCGTTGTCGAACTGCAGACCGGTGCCGTTCGTGGCCGTGACGTTGCCGCCGAAGGTGAGCGTGCCCGTGTGGCCGGCCGCGACGCTCACGAGGGGCTGCGAGGCCGTGGCCTGGCTGATGGTGCCGTTGTCGGTGACGCTGACCGAGCCGCCGGAGACGAGGAACGCCGCGCCGGTGGCACCGGAGATCGAACCTGCCGAAATCGTGAGCGTGCCGCCGGTGACGGTCGTGAGCGCAACTCCGTTCACGCCGGCCGCCGAGGTGAGATTGCTGAGCGTTCCGGCGCCGAGAGCGACGCCGGTGAGCGACAGAGCGGAGGCGCTGGAGTCGATCGAGTCGGTGCCGGAGAAGTTGATCGTGCCGCCGGCCGTTGCGGAGAATGCCGTAACCGCGCCGGTGAAGATCGACATCGTGCCGTTGAAGTTGAATACCGTGTTGGCGTTGTTCCCGGCGAGCGTTACTGCCGTAGTCGCCATGCGCGATCCGCTTGTGCCGAGGGTCTGCGAGCCGCTGAAGGTGAAGGTCGCGGCCGCGGCGCCGGTCGAATTCTGGATACGGATGCCGGTCCCGGACGCCGTCGCGCCGAGCGCTCCGGAGAACGTGATCGTTCCGCCGGTGCGGCCGGCGGTGGCACCGATATCGACGAGGAATCCGCTGGAGTTGATGCTGCCTCCGTAGGTCATCGCGGCGTTGCCGCCGTCGACCTTGAAGGCTGCGCCACTCGAGCCGACGAGGCTGCCGGCCGTGGCCGTCCAGCCGGTGCCGCCGATGCTCGTCAACAGCACGCCGTTCGTACCGCCCGTGGAGCTGAGGTTGGCGAACGTGCCGTTGAGGTTACCGGTGGTGAGGTTGAGGGCTGTCGTGCCGGAAACGTTGACGCTGGCGCCGATGGACAGCGTGCCGAAGTTCGTGGTGTTGGTGATGCCGGTGGCCGGACCACTAATGGTCACACCTGCCAGGGTGAGGTTCGTGGACGCACCTTTGAGCGATACGCCTGTCGTCCCATTGCTGATGGTGCCGCCATTAATGATGACCGTGCCGCCGGTGAGCGTGTCGAGGTTGATGGCGGTGGTCGCGCCTGACGACGAGACGCTGTTGAATGTGACGTTTGAGGCAGTCAGCGTCATGTTGGCGATGTTCAGCGCGCTCGGCGCCGCCGTGCCCGTGGCGATGTTGGCCGTGCCGGTGACATTGAGCGTGCCGCCGCCCGTGGCCACGAAGCCGCTACCGGTGACCGGCGTGATGTTGCCGATGGCGAGGGTGCCACTGAAGGTGATCGTGGCGCCGGTGTTCGTGGTCAGGGCGACCGCGTTGTTGGAGCCGGTGTTCAGCGTCTGCGTGCCGGTGAAGGCGATCGTCCCGGAGAGGTTGTTGTTCACCCGGATTCCGAGGCCGACGTCAGTGATGCCAGCGCCGATGGTGATATTGCCTGCAGCGAGCGGCCGGTTCTGAATCGAAACGGTGCGCTGGCCGGAGTTGCCGGAAAGGATCGAGTTCGTGCTGTCGACCGTGATCGTGGCCGTGCCGTTATCGATGTCGAGGCCCGTGGTGTTGCCGTTGAAAGCGGCATTCGTCAGCGCTACCGAACCAGCCACGTTCGTCAATTTCACGCCCGCTACGTTGTTGCCGTTGATGGTCGCGTTCGTCAGCGTAATGGTGGCGTTCCCATTCGTCACGTCGATGCCACTGGCCAGGTTGGAGGTGGTCGTCACGTTCGACATCGCCAGCGTCCCGGTCATTGACGTCAGATGCACACCGGAGCCGGTGCTGGCGGTGGTGGTCACCGTATCGGCTGTGAAGCCGGCGTGCGAGGTGCCTGAGATACCGTCGCGCGTGGCCCCCGATATGATCAGACCCTTGACCGCGTTGCCGTCGTGGAGCGTGACGATGTCGCTGGTCGCGGCCGTGTTGGTGATCGTCGGCGCCGAGCCGGCCGCATTGAGAGTGACCGTATTGACCACCAGAGCGACGCCCTCCCCGATGAGCTGCTGGTTGGCCTTGAGAGTGATGCCGGCGTTCTGACCGCTGGTGGTGTTGTTGCCGTTATAAACGTAGATGATGTCGCCCGCCGCCGAGGCGGTCTGCGCCGCGGCCAGAGTGTTGAACGGCAGATGCGAGCGGCCGTCGCCGGCGCCACCGTTGTTCTTCACGAACCAGACGCGGTTGGCGAGTGTGAGCGTGACCGTGGCCGGAGCGGAGGTCACGCCGTTGCTCACGGCCGTGTAGGTGAAGGTATCGCTGGTGATGGCCGCGGCGTGGACGCCCGGCGTGTAGATGAAGGTTCCGTCCGCGGCGATGGTGACGCTGCCGCCGCCGGTCGTGGCGAACGTTCCGGGCGTGGCCGTGACGCCACCGCTCGGAAGGTCGTTCGTCAGGATGTTGCCGGTCGCGCCGACGAAGGGCGTGGCCGGGCTGGCCGTCGTGCCGCCGGTGATCACGAACTGGACGTTGTCGATGATGTTGTTCGCGGCGCCATACGAGTCGGCGACGGCCGCCGGAGCGATGGCGATGGAGAACGACTGCGAGCCGGTGCAGAGGCTGACCGTATCGGTCGCGGTGACGGTGAAGGTGAAGTTGCCGGTGGCGCTCGGGGTGCCGCTGATGGCGCCGGCGCTCGATAGCGACAGCCCTGTCGGCAATGCACCCGAGGTCACGTTGAAGGTGTAAGTGCTGGCCGGGCTGGCGGTGACGCTCTGGCCGGTGTAGGCGGTGTTGAAGACGCCGGCTGGGAACGAGCCGCCGCCGGTGCGGGTGACGGTGATGGTCGGGCAGGTGACGGTCAGCGTGTACGTCGCGCCGGTGCCGAAGCAGCCGTTGGTATCGGTGGCGGTAACGGTGATCGGGTACGAGCCGATGGCGGTTGTCGTTCCGGCCAGATGTCCGGTGGATGTGTTGAGGGTGATGCCGCTCGGCAGCGCGCCGGTCTCACTCCAGGTTGCCGTGCCGAGGATGCCCGAGGCGGTGAAGGCCTGATCGAAGGCCACGCCGGCCTGGGTCGTGTTCGTGGCCGGATTGGTAACGGTGATGGTCTGGCAGTTGATGGTCAGTGTGTAGCTCGACGTTCCGAAGCAGCCGTTGGCGTCAGTCGCTTTGACGGTGATCGGGAACGAGCCGGTCTGGTTGGTGGTGCCGGCCAGGGTGCCTGTGGAAGAGTTCAGCAGGATGCCCGAGGGGAGCGCGCCGGTCTCGGACCAGGTGATCGTGCCGTTGCCGCCGCTCTGCGTAAAGGTCTGGCTGAAGACCACGCCCGCGGTGCCGCTGTTGACGCCCGGGTTGGTCACGGTGATGACGTTGCAGCCGATGACCAGCGTGTACGTGGCGCCCGTGCCGGTGCAGCCGTTGGAGTCGGTGGCAGTGACCACGATCGGGAAGCTGCCCGACTGGGTCGGCGTGCCGTCGAGGATGCCGGTGGCCGAGTGCAGCGTCAGGCCGGTCGGGAGCGTGCTGGCCGTCGTGTAGGACGGCGTGCCGAGCGTGCCGGACGACGTGAAGGTCTGGCTGAACGGCGAGGCCACGGTGCCGGTCGTCGTGGCCGGGTTCGTGACGGTGATTGCATTGCAGGCGATGTTGAGGTTGTACGTCGCGCTCGTGCCGGTGCAGGAGTTGGAGTCTGTCACGGTGACGACGATCGGGAAGGTGCCGTGCTGCGTGGTCGTGCCGGAGAGGACGCCGGCCGTCGACAGCGTGAAGCCGGTGGGCAGAGTCGACGCCGTCGTGAAGGTGGCCGTCCCGTGCGCGCCGCTCTGCGAGAAGTTCTGGCTGAAGGCCGTGCCGGCCGTGCCGGTCGTCACGCCCGGGTTGGTGACGGTAATGGTCTGACAGTTGATGGTCAGGTTGTACGTCGCGCCGGTGCCGGTGCAGCTGTTCGAGTCCGTGACGGTGACGACGATCGGGAAGGTGCCTTTGACCGTCGGCGTGCCGGAGAGAACGCCCGCCGTGGAGAGGGATAGACCCGCCGGCAGCGTGCTGGCCGTGGTGAACGTGGCCGTGCCGTGCGCGCCCGACTGACTGAACGACTGGCTGAAGGGCGCGTCGACCGTGCCGGTGGTGACGCCGGGGTTGGTGACGGTGATGGTCTGGCAGTTGATGGTCAGCGTGTACGGCGAGCTGCCGGAGCAGCCGTTCGTGTCCGTCGCCGTCACGGTAATCGGGAAGGAGCCTTTGACGGTCGGGGTGCCGGAGAGGACGCCGGTAGCCGGGTTGAGCGTGATGCCGGCCGGCAGCGCGCCGGTCTCGCTCCAGGTCACCGTGCCGAGGATGCCGGTCTTGGTGAAGGTCTGGCTGAAGGGCGCGTCGACCGTGCCGGTGTTGACGCCCGGGTTGGTGACGGTGATGGTCTGGCAGTTGATGACCAGCGTGTAGGTCGGGCCGGTGCCGGTGCAGCCGTTCTGATCGGTCGCGGTGACCGTGATCGGGAACGAGCCGGCCGCGTTCGTGGTGCCGGACAGGACGCCGGTCGCGCTGTTAAGGGTGATGCCGGCGGGCAGCGGGCCGGTCTCACTCCAGGTGATCGTGCCCTGACCGCCTGCCTGGGTGAAGGTCTGGCTGAAGGCGACGCCGGAGGTTCCGGAGCTGACGCCGGGATTGGTGACGGTGATGACCGGGCAGGTGATGGTCAGCGTGTAGCCGGAGCTGACGCCGGTGCAACCGTTCGAGTCGGTGGCAGTGACGGTAATCGGGAAGCTGCCGCCCTGCGTCGGCGTGCCCTGGAGCACGCCGGCCGTCGACAAGGTCACGCCGGTCGGCAAGGTCGAGGCAGTGGTGAAGTTCGTCGTACCGATGCCGCCCGACTGCGTGAACGTGAAGTTCGCGGCGGGCAGCGGGGTGCCGGCGGCGCTGCTGTTCGACGCCGGGTTGGTGACGGTGATGGTCTGGCAACCGATGACGAGCGTGTACGTCGCGCCGCTGCCGGAGCAGCCGTTCGCGTCGGTGGCCGTGACCACGATCGGGAACGTGCCGGACTGCGTCGGCGTGCCGGAGAGAACGCCGCTCGCGCCGTTCAGCGTGATGCCGGCCGGCAGCGTGGAGGCGGTGCTGTACGTCACCGCGCCGATGGTGTTGCCCGAGGTGAAGGTAACGGTGAACGGCTGGCTGACCGTACCGGTGTTCGTGGCCGGATTGGTGACCGTGATGGTCTGGCAACCGATGACCAGCGTGTACGTGCTGCCGTTCGCGAAGCAGCCGTTCCCGTCGACGACGTGAACCACGATCGGGAAGCTGCCCGTCTGCGTCGGCGTGCCGGAGAGAACGCCGGCGGTGGAGAGCGAGAGGCCCGCCGGCAGCGTGCTGGCGGTTGTGAACGTGAGCGTACCGACCGTGTTGCTGGCGGTGAAGCTCTGGCTGAAGGCCGCGTTCACCGTGCCGGTCGTCGTGCCCGGGTTGTTGACGGTGATTGTCTGGCAGCCGATGATCAGCGTGTAGGTCGCGCCCGTTCCGCTGCAACCGTTGGCGTCCGTGGCCTTGACGGTGATCGGGAAGTTACCGGTCTGGGTCGGCGTACCGGAGAGGACGCCACCCGAGGAGAGCGTGAGTCCGGCCGGCAGCGTGCCGCTGTTGAGCGCGTAGGTCACCGCGCCGATGGTGTTGCTCGAGGTGAAGGTCTGGCTGAAGGCGGCGTTCACCGTGCCGGTGCTGGTGGCCGGATTGTTGACGGTGATGATCTGGCAGCCGATGACGAGCGTGTACGTTGCGCCGTCGCCCGAGCAGCCGTTCGCGTCGACGGCGTGAACGACGATCGGGAAGCTGCCGCTCTGCGTCGGCGTGCCGGAGAGGACGCCACCCGAGGAGAGCGTGAGTCCGGACGGGAGCGTGCTCGACGTCGAGTAGGTCACGGCACCGATAGCGTTCGTCGAGGTGAAGGTCTGGCTGAAGGCGACGTTGACCGTGCCGGTGCTGGTGGCCGGGTTGTTGACGGTGATGGTCTGGCAGCCGATGGTCAGCGTGTACGTGGCGCCGTTGGCCGAGCAGCCGTTGGCGTCGACGGCGTGAACGGTGATCGGGAACGACCCGGTCTGCGTCGGCGTGCCGGAAAGGACGCCCGGGCTCGAGAGCGTGACACCCGTCGGGAGCGTGCCGCTGTTGAGCGTGAACGTCACCGCGCCGATGGAGTTGGTCGTCGTGAAGCTCTGGCTGAACGCGACGTTCACCGTACCCGTGTTCGTGGCCGGATTGTTGACCGTAATGACCTGGCAACCGATGGTCAGCGTGTACGTGGCGCTGACACCGAAGCAGCCGTTGGAGTCGGTGGCCTTGACGGTGATCGGGAACGAACCGGTCTGTGTCGGCGTGCCGGAGAGGACGCCCGCGCTCGAAAGCGTGAGGCCCGCCGGCAACGTGCCGCTGTTGAGCGTAAACGTCTTCGTTCCGATCGCGGCCGGAGCGGTGAAGGTCTGGCTGAAGGCCGTGTTGACCGTTCCCGTGTTCGTGGCCGGATTGTTGACCGTGATGGTCTGGCAGGCGATGGTCAGGTTGTAGGTGGCACCGTTGCCGAAGCAGCCGTTCGCATCGGTGGCCTTAACTACGATCGGGAAGGTGCCGGTCTGCGTCGGCGTGCCGGAGAGGACGCCCGCGGATGACAGCGTCAGACCTGTCGGGAGCGTCGAGGCGGTCGAGAAGGTCACCGCGCCGATGGTGTTGCCCGCGGTGAAGGTCTGGCTGAACGCCGCGGCGGCCGTGCCGCTGTTCGTGGCCGGATTTGTGACGGTGATGGTCTGGCAGCCGATGGTCAGGTTGTACGTCGAACCGATGCCGACGCAGCCCTGGCCGTCAGTGACTTTGACGGTGATCGGGAAGCTGCCCGTCTGCGTCGGTGTCCCCGAGAGAACGCCTGCGCCAGACAGCGAAAGGCCGGCCGGCAGCGTGCCGCTGTTGAGCGAGAAGGTCGCGCCGCCGATGGCACCGCTCTGGGTGAAGGTCTGGCTGAAAGCGACGTTGGCCGTGCCGGTCGCGGTGGCCGGATTGGTGACCGTCACCGCGTGGCAGGAGATGACCAGGGTATAGGTCGGACCGACTGCGGTGCAGCCGCCCACGTCCGTCACCTTGACGGTGATCGGGAAGGTGCCGCTGCCCGTCGGCGTCCCTGAGAGAACGCCTGCGGAGGAGAGCGTCAGGCCCGGTGGCAACGTCCCGCTGTTGAGCGTGAAGTTGACCGGCGGGGTCCCGCCGTTCTGGGTGAAGGTCTGGCTGAACGGCGTTCCCGCCGTACCGGTGGTGACGGCAGGGCTCACGACGGAGATACCCGGGCAGGTGACCGTCAGCGTGAAGTGCTGCGAGGTACTGTGCGGCGTGTTCTTCTCGGCGGTGAAGACCAGGGCGTAGTCGCCGGACGTGTTCGGGCCCGGAGTTCCCGAGAGAACGCCGGTGCCGTTGCCGTTGTCCTGGAAGGTGACGCCGGCCGGCAGATCGCCGGTGACGCTCAGCGCCGGAGTGGGCTTGCCGGTGACGGTGACCTGGAAGGCGTTCGGCTGTCCATCGATGAACGTTGCGTTGTTCACGCTGGTAAAGGTGTACGGATGCGTGCCGGGCAGGTCGATCGTGACCGTGGCCACGTTCGAGGAAAGGGACGGACCAACGGCGATGTAGTGGAATTGATCCTGAGAGGCCAGCGAGCCGTCGTGGATGTAGGTGAAGCCGCCGTTCGGCGCGAGCGCCAGCGTTCCGTGCTGGGTCGTGTCGACGAGCGAAGCGGTGATCGGCTGGTTGTTCGGATTGTCGTTGTTCAGGACGCCGAGCGTCGCGACCGTCAGCGTGCCGCCGAGCGTGCTCAGCGAGTAGTTGTCGTCGTGGGCCGTCGGCGCCGCGGCGTTGGTGTGGATCAGAAAATTAAAGAAGAGATCGTGCAGCCCGGCGTACGCACCGGCGCTGATGAAGCGCCATAACGGCGGCGAGGCCGTGCCGTTGGCCAGCGGAACGTTGCCCGCCCAGTCGGGGTTGAGGCCGTCGAGCACGATGTTGCGCGGCGCCGGCAACACGGCGCGGTCGCGCGCGGCGTGCGGCATGATGATGTCGCCGCCGCCCCACGACCACGGAGTTACCAGAACGTCGTACCACAGGCCCGAGCTCGACGTGAAGACGAAGCGCGGCGTGCCGATGTTGTCCATGGTCAGAACGTCGAGGCCCATGTGCGATTCGACGAAGATGTCGCCGATCGGTGAGACCGAAACGTTCCAACCGCCGTCCACGGCCACCGGCGAACTGAATTGATTCAGCACCGCATTCACGCAGGTCTGCCGCGTCACCGCGGTCACGGTTCCGGCCGATCCGGTAACCGTTCCTGAGGTGGTGATCATCACGTCGATGCCGCTGACGATGCCGCCGGGCGTGAAGACGTTGCAGCCGGTGCCCCGGTTGTTATCCGTGTCGATCAACGTTTTCACGTCGAACGTGCCGGCCGAAGCAGCGAAGGGAACACCAAGTGTGAGAACGAGCGAACAGAAACGAATCGCTTTGCGAAACGAAATCATCGTAGATAGTCCTTGGCCTGAGATCCGGGAACGCGTGTCAGCCGGCTGGAAACAGCAATTGCCGTCTCCAAAGCGGCTGGGGAGTGAAATGGACGAGCGGAATGATAGCAGTTAAGGACAGTTGTCCAAGCATTTTTATTCAGTGGACCAAACGGGCAACGATGGAAACTACGCTTCGGGACCTTTGACCCGCCGAATCAACACGTTCGAAGGGCCGCGTCCGGCATCCTCCGCGGTCCAATCCGATTGAGGACCATGCGATCGCGTACACTCTGCGGTACGACCTTCGCAACAGCTCTCGACTCCTCCGGCCCTGAGCCGGGTTGCAATGCCTGAAAATCCCCATCCGCTCCATCTCGTCGGCGGGGGCCGCGACGCGTCGAACGCGGAGACGGAACTGCATCGGCTCCGCGCCGAGATCGAAGCGCGCAACCGGCAGGAGATGGCGATCGCCGAGCTCGGGCAGGCCGCGCTCACCGGCGTCGAGCCGTTGATCATTCTCGGCCAGGCATGTGCGCTCGTGGAGTTCACGCTCGGTGTCGATCACGCCCGCGCGCTCGAGATCCGCGACGGACGCGTATCGGTCGCCGCGTCCATCGGCTCCAATGCCACGTTCGTCAACTGCCGTCAGGACAGCGAGGAGAACGAATCGATTGCGATGTATGCGGCGCTCGCTGATGCGCCGGTGGTTTTCGGGGACATCGAGCAAGAGACGCGGTTCAAGTCGTCGCATCTCCGCAACTTTCACGGCGTGCGCGGCGGCGCGGCTGTGGTCATCCCGACGGCATCGGGCGTGTTCGGAGCACTCGTCGCCTACTCCAGCGTTCAGCGCACGTTCGCGGATTACGAAGTCGCGTTCCTCAAATCGGCCGCCAACCTCCTCGGCGAGGCTGTCGAGCGTTCGCACACGGAGCAGGCGCTGCGCAAGTCGGAGTCGCGGCTCAAACAGCTCATCGCGTCGACTCTGGACGCCGTCTTCACCGTCGACCGCGGCGGCATCGTCATCGAGTGGAACCCGCAGGCCGTGGCGACGTTTGGCTTTCGCGCGAATCAGGTGGTCGGACGGCCGCTCCCGCCAGACCTGAGAGACCTTTTCGAGTCGGCGCTGGCAAGCACGACCCGCCGCCTCGAGACAACCTGCCACCGCGCCAACGGTGAAGAGTTCCCGGTCGAGGTGACCATCGACCGCGTCGGCCGCGGCGACGATCAGACGTTCACCGCGTTCGCACGCGACATCTCCGAACGAAAGCGCTCGCAGGTCGAGCTCGAAAATCGCGAGCAACGTTTCCGCGCGCTCGTCGAAAAGAGCTGGAGCGGCGTGGCGCTGCTCAGCGCCGATCTCGCCTTCTCCTACGCCGGCGCCTCGACCGAGCGCCTCCTCGGCTACACCGAAGAGGATCTGGCCGGCACAAGCTTCCTCGGCTACGTCCACCCGCGCGAGCGGGAGATTCTGCGCGAGGTTCTCGGCGCGCTCGCTGCCGGATCGTCAAACGAGTCCCATGCCGAGTTGCGTTTCCGCCATCGCAGCGGGATCTGGATCTGGCTGGAGGCGTTCGCGCAAAACCTGTTGCACGAGCCGAGTGTCGGCGCGATCGTGCTCAACTACCGCGACGTCACTCAACGCAAAGCGACAGAAAAGCAGCTCGAATATCAGGCTTACTACGACGCGCTGACCGGACTGCCGAACCGGCTGCTTTTCCGCGACCGGGTCGTCAACGCCATCGCCCAGGCGCATCGAAACCGCCGCGGCGTGGCGGTGATGTATCTCGATCTCGATCACTTCAAACTCGTCAACGACGGCCTCGGTCACTCGCTCGGCGACGCGTTGTTGTCGGAAGTCGCGGCGCGTTTGCAAAGCTGCGTGCGCGCGTCCGACACGATCTCGCGTCTCGGCGGCGACGAGTTCACGATCCTGTTGATCGATACATCCAGCAGCGAAGCGATCGCCGGCGTGGCGCGCAAGATCCTGCAGTCGTTCGCGCATCCGTTCCGCGTCGAAGGGCACGAGTTGTTCGTCACCGCTTCGATCGGCATCAGCATCTTCCCTGGCGACGGCGAAGAGGTTGAGACGCTGCTGAAATGCGCCGACAGCGCGATGTATCGCGCCAAAGAGCTCGGCCGCAATCAGGCGCAGATGTTCACCGCCAGCATGAACGAGCGCTACGGCCGCCGCCTCGCGCTCGAACAGAGCCTGCACCACGCGCTGGAGCGCGACGAGCTGGTCGTTCACTACCAGCCGATCTTCGACCGCAACCGGAAGAAGATCGTGTCGCTGGAAGCGCTGGTTCGCTGGGATCATCCCGAGCGCGGTTTGGTGCAGCCGGCGGATTTCATCGCACTCGCGGAAGAAACCGGATTGATCGTCCCGATCGGCGAGTGGGTGCTGCGGCGCGTCTGCCACGACTCGCGCGCCTGGCGCGCGGCGGGACTGCCGCCGATGCGCATCGGCGTGAACATCGCCGCGCCGCAATTCCAGCAACTCAGTTTCGCGCTGGTGGTCGGCAGCATCCTGCGCGAGTACAACTGCGATCCCGCGTTGCTGGAGTTGGAGATCACCGAAACCGTAGCCGTGCAGAACATCGAGACCACGACGACCGCAATGCGCGAGCTGAAAGAGCTTGGAATCCGCATCGCCATCGACGACTTTGGCACCGGCCAATCGTCGCTCGTTTATCTGAAACGTTTTCCGATCGACACGGTGAAGATCGATCGCGCCTTCGTCCGCGACGTGACCACGGACGAATCGGCGGCGGCAATCGTCTCGTACGTGATCAACCTCGCGCACACGCTCCGGCTCTCCGTCGTCGCCGAAGGTGTGGAGACGGAGGCGCAGTGGTCGTTCCTGAAACTGAACGCCTGCGATCAGATGCAGGGCTTTCTTTTCAGTCAGCCGCTGCCGGCCGATGAAGCCGCGGAGTTCATGCGGAGCGAGCAGGCGAAGTACAACTCGCGCGAGACGCCGCGTCCGGTGTAACGGTCCCGCGCTATCCTTCGCGGCCATGCGCCGCATCGCTTTCGCCGTCCTCTTTCTCGCCGCATCGTTCGTACACGCACAGCAGCAGCGCGATGATGCGCTGCTCGACGATCTCGACCGCGTTCGAACCTTCAACGCCGTCGCCATATCACCGGATGGCAAGCACGTCGCGTGGTCGGTGCAGGGGATCGGTGTCACGACCGCGACGACCGCGGGCATGGACGTCCATCTCCTTCCCGGCGATGGCGACGATCACTACCTCGCATGGTCGCCCGACTCGCAATCGCTGGCAACCGTCGGCGACGGCGGCAAGGATCAGCGCCAGATTTTCGTGACGCACGTCGGCGGCTCGCCGGTGCGTGTGACGAACGTGCGCGGCTATCTGGCCGAGCCGCAGTGGTCGCCGGACGGCAAGTCGATCGCGTTCCTCTTCATCGAAAACGCTGCCCGCGCCGCAGGGCCGCTCGTGGCCATGTCGCGCGCGGTCGGTGCGATCGAGGAGCACATCGACGAACAGCGCGTGGCCATCGTCGACCTCGCAACGAAGAAGCTTCGCATCGTCACGCCGGCGGACATGTACGTCTACCACTTCGGCTGGTCGCCTGACGGCAAACAGATGGTGGCCGAGGCTGCGCCGGGATCGGGCGACAACAACTATTGGATTGCGAAGCTGCATGTCGTGGATGTCTCATCATCAACAACGCGGCCGATCTACACGCCACAGTTGCAACTCGCCGAGCCGCGCTGGTCGCCCGACGGAAAATCGATCGCCTTCATCGAAGGATTGATGAGCGATGAAGGCTCCACCGGCGGCGATCTCTTCGTCATCCCGGCCGCCGGCGGTGCCGCGCGCAACATCACTCCCGATCTCAAAGCGTCCGTGACGTCGTTCGCATGGACGGCGTCGGACCGCATCACATTCGGCGAGGACGTTGCCGGCGAGTCCGCCATCGTTCGCATCGACACTAACTCCAGTTCGATGGAAACGCTCTGGCGCGGCGAAGAGCTCGTGACCAGCCACGACGTCATCGGCGCATCGCTCGCGAACGACGGCGTCACCTCCGCCGTCATCCGCAGCAGTTTCAAAAGTGCGCCGGACGTCTGGGCCGGCCGCATCGGCGACTGGAAGCGGGTCTCCACGACGAACGCATCGGTGCGTGCGACCTGGGGCGAGGCGCGCTCGATCCGCTGGAAGAGCGACGCCTTCGACGTGCAGGGCTGGCTGCTCGCGCCGGCGCAGATGGACGCCGCGCGCAAGTACCCGCTCATCGTCTGGATCCACGGCGGGCCCGCCTCGGCGTCGCTCGCCAAGTGGCCCGACAATCGCGCGGCGCTGCTCTCGCGCCGCGGCTACTACGTTTTCTTTCCCAACCCGCGCGGCAGCTACGGTCAGGGCGAGGCATTCACGCGCGCCAACGTGAAAGATTTCGGCTACGGCGATCTGCGCGACGTGATGAGCGGCATCGACGCAGCCGCCGCGTCCAACCCGATCGACACCGCCCGCCTCGGCATCTGGGGCTGGAGCTACGGTGGCTATATGACCATGTGGACCGTGACGCAGACGACGCGCTTCAAAGCCGCCGTGGCCGGCGCCGGCATCGCCAATTGGCAGAGCTACTACGGCGAGAACGACATCGACGCCTGGATGATCCCCTACTTCGGCGCCTCCGTTTACGACGACCCCGCCGTCTACGCGCGCAGCGCACCGATCACGTTCGTGAAGAACATCAAGACTCCGACGCTGATGCTCGTCGGCGAACGCGACGGCGAATGCCCCGCTCCACAATCCTTCGAGTTCTGGCACGCCCTCAAGACCCTCGGCGTCGAAACGCAACTCGTCGTCTACCCCGACGAAGGCCACCGCATCGCGAAGAAGGAACACCAGCGCGACATCGCGAGGAGGCTGGTCGGGTGGTTCGACAGCCATCTGAAGACGCACTAGTCGCGCGTTACCTGCATCAGGCGCTGCACCTTGCCAAGCACAGACAGGAGTGTCTGTGCCACACCGTCCTGCCCGATCGCGCAGGTGCCGCTACTGACGAAAGTCCGTGTGGCACAGACACTCTTGTCTGTGCTGGTGAGGCTCGGGACGATTGAAAAAGAAAACGAGGATTGCTTCGCTCGCCACCTGCGTTAGACCGCGCATGAAACGGCTCCTGCTCCTCGCCATCTTCGTCGCTGCTCCCGCGTTCGCCGACAAACTTACCTTCAACGTCATCGGCATCGATTGCGCGTCGTGCGCGCCGCCGGTGAAGAAGGCGCTGGCCTCGGTCGCCGGAGTCACGAACGTCTCCGTCGATGTGAATGCGAAGACGGCGACGGTGGAAGTGCCCTCGGGATTCGAGAAAGCGAAACTGCGCGAGGCGCTTTCGAACGCCGGCTTCGACGCGACGTTTCCCGGCGAGAAGCGCACCGACATCCAGCCGCTGCCCGCCGACGTCGTCAAGACGCTCGACATCGTCCGCTACGACGGCAAGTCGGCGCTCGATATCGCGAAGGTCGTCGCGCCCGGAAAGATCACCATCATCGATTACTACGCCGACTGGTGTGGGCCCTGTAACGTGCTCGAGTCGCGGCTGGAGCGCTACATTACCGCGCATCCGAACGTCGCCGTTCGCCGCGCTGACATCGGCAAGTGGAACAACGCCGCCGCTGCGCAAGCCACCCACCTCGGCGCCGAAGCGCTCCCCTACATTCGCGTGTACGACGCGCGCGGCAAGTTCGTGACCGCAGTGACTGGCGGCATGTGGGACGAAGTGCTGGCGGCGATTGAGAAGGCGGGGCGGTGAGAAAGAAAATGTTGAATGTTGAATGCTCAATGTTGAATGTTGAATGAAGGACCGAAGACACGTGATGACATTCAACATTCGACATTCAACATTGAACATTCAACATTCGAGGATGCGCCCAATCCTGCTCTTCCTCGCGATCGTCCTCTTCGCATCCTCGCTCTCCGCCTGACCCGCGTGAGCGAATCCAAACCTCTCCGGCGGAGCGGGTCAGACCAGCATCATCGGCGCCGAGCGTTGGCGCGTGTCGCTCACCGCGGCGGAAGGAACGTTCCTCACCTCGCACGTGGCTGAGTGTCCCGACGTCGCGCCCGAATGCGCAACGACTTTCATTCCGCCGCACAAGCACGTCGTCTCGATCGGACTCACGCACCTCGAACTGCAGACGGATTACGGACTCGGTCATCGCGCGCAGCTCACCTTTCGGATGCCATACGACGTGAAAGCGATGCGCGTTCGCTACACGACGCTGACCGGCGAACCGTTCGTGCCGCCGTACGGCGACATTCACCATCGCACCGAAACTCTCAACGGTATCTCCGATCCCTCCCTCGGCATCGACTGGTCGCCGAGTCAGAACTGGCTGTTCGGTCTCGGAACGACACTTCCCGTCGGTCACATCGTTGACGATCCGATCGTCCTCGGCCGTGAAGGAAAAACGCACGAGCACATCCAGTTCGGAAGCGGCACATTCGAGCCGCGCATCGCCGCGAAGTGGAGTCACAGCCAGTTCTTCGCGCGCGCCGAGGGGAAGTTGAGCGTGTATGAAAACCGGGAGGGGTATCGCGCGCCGACGACCTTCACCTGGTCGCTCGGACGCAGCGTCCGCGCCGGCGGCATCACGATGACGCCGAGCCTTGACGGTCAGTACCAAACCCTCGGACGCTGGAGCGGCGTCGTCGACGAAGGCAGCGGATTCGAAGACGGCGGCGCGCGATTGCAGGTTTCTTTTCCGTGGCGCGGCGTCACGATCTCGCCCGGCGTCTATCACCAGCTCTGGTCGCACGGCTTCGACGAACAGACGTTCCGCCAGAAGACGACGTGGTCGCTATCAGTGGCGCGAAACTTCTGAGGAGACGGGTCCACGCGGAGACGCGGAGGAGCGGAGAAGACCAGCTACGCTCGCTGGTTGTCCGGCCGCCAGGTCTTGATCTGTTGCTTGATCTCGTTGCGGGTTTTCAGTTTTCCGTCGAGAACGGAACGAGTCAGACCGGCCAGCTCTCCTTCGTCGCCGCAGAAACGGAGGGCGACCAACTGTCCACCGGAAAGTTCGCCGATCCGTCCGCGCAAATCGTCGGGCAGGCAACGCTGCAGGCGCGTCGTCTCTTCGAGTTTGATCAGGCGGTCCTGAACGGTGAGCACCATGATCCGCGATGCGAACGCGACCGCGAGCAGTGCCAGCGCGACGACGATTTCCCACCACACCAGCCGCGCGCCGCGATGCATCCATGCGTAGACGATTCGGATGATCAGGTTCGCGACCAGCAGCGGAATCGCGAAAAAGTGGAACAGCGGGAAATAGCGGCGATGCGTGCCATACGACTGCGTTGCCTCGGCCATTGGACGAACCCTCCTCGTGTCGAAAAGGATCGCATGGACGTCAATGCACAGCTCGCCTTCGCGCCGCAATCGGCGGGACCGTGATGCGGACTTCGGGCGACGGAGTACCGCACACCGAGAAGTACGGCAACTGCGAATTCGCCGAATTCTCCAATGCGCGCACCTGGTAGCGATACATCACGCCGCTGCGAACGGTGACGTCGATAAACGATTGAGTCGTGTCGGGCAAGCGCACGAGCAATGAGAACGATCCCTCGCCTTGCGCGCGAAGGATCTCCATCGAGCCGATCGACGACGGCGCCACGACGTGCGTCTCCAAGAGCACCTTCGATCCGTTGATCGACGCTGTCAGCGCCGGCGCTGCCGCGCGGCCGAAATCGCGCGCGGAAAAACAGGCGCCTGCGCCGGCCGGCACGAACTGCATCCCGATCCGGCTGCGGCCGTACGCCACGTCGGCTGCGGGTATGCCGAAGCAGTTGCCGGAACGCGCCCAGACGCGAATGCGGTTCGGCGCCGCGGATCCCCAATGGATCGGATCGACGTAGAAAAACTTCTGCGAGCGTCCCGGCGGCACTGCGAATTCGACGAGCGTGAAGTCGGCCGTCGCGCACGCATTTGCGCTCGGGCATGCAGCGTCCGCCGTCTCGATCAGCGCGTTGCAATTTGCGGCTCTGCCATCTTCGTAGATTGCTTCGACCGTCAACGCGACGATGCCGCTCGTGCCGCTGCGATTGTCGATCTCGACATAGCCATCGCCGAAGACGGTGTACTCGTCGGGGGAAGCTCCCAACGGACTCGGTGACGCGGCCGGCAGCGTCGCATCAATGAGCAGATCGTACTTGCCACAGACCGGCGTCCCGCCCAACCCGCCCGTGCCGCCGCCGTCGCCGCCTGCGCTGACGATGAGGCAGTTCAGTGGCTGATGTTCGATACCGAACGAGCCGGTGCTCGACGCATCGAGCGACGGAAGCGTCTTGTCCAGCAGCGTCACGGGAGCCGATGCCGCTTCGACCTGCTCCAGCGTCAGCAGCACCGAGGGTGTCGTTGCACGCGCTTCCAGCCGGACGGTGTGCGCGCCGGCCGCGATGGGATCGGCGGCGTGATCCCAGAGCGGGAGGCCGCCGCCGGCCGGAATCACGACATGAAATGGCGACTGAGGCGCGTCGTCGATCACGAAACGAACGTCGAACGCGTCGCCGGGAGAACCTTCGATATAGCCCTGAAAGTAGACGCGAGCCGGCTCTGGCGAATTCAGATCGAGCACCGGACCGGCCAGACTCCAGTTGGTGCCGATGGTCCGGCTGTGCGTATCGATGCGCGAGTCCGCCGGAAAACGAGCCGCGGGAAATCCCTGCGCGGTAATGAAGAGCAGCCGGAGATCGACATGTCCCTCGCCCATCACGCGCGCTTCGATTGCAACGCGATGGCGTCCGGCTGCGACATGCGGCAGCACGATGTTGATGTCGTCCGCGTGCGGAAAACGATCGCCGGTTCGCGAACGAAACGTCGCGCCGACCGGAACGTCGTCGAGCAGCCAGCGGTATTCGATGTCAATGTCCGGCGTGGTCTGATCGGTGAGCTGCAGAAACGCCCGAGCGACGACGGTGACGTTGGTCGAGGCGGTGATGTTCACCCGTTCCGCCTGCGCGCAACTCTCGAAAATCCGCTTCCATCCCTCGGCGGTCACGACGCTGGTGTCAGGAATCAGCCGCCGCGTCCGGATCACTTCGAAGTACGGGAACTGTCCTTCCTGCTGGTACTGGTCGGGGCAGAATTCGCAGCACGCACTTCCGGCGTAGGAGAGTGAAGGCACGAGCAGCGCGACGAGAAGCGCAAGGACAATCCGAGGGGGCATGAGGGGCTAGAAAACGTATTTGGCGGTGGCGTGTACCTGCTGCAGTTTTGCGCTGAGCGCCGCGCCCGGCTGCACGCGGAAATGCTGGTTGATCTTCAACCGCACTTCACCGCGGTTGGAGCTGTCTGCCAGCACCTGCGGCAACTCAACGATCGTCACGCTGAGCGGTATTTCGCCCTGGTGCTCCTCCACGATCTCGCGAATCTTTCGCACCGTCTCTTCGGTCATGCGCGGGTATGGCACTTCGAGCGCGATCTCTTTCACCTTCTTGTCGCGGATACCGTCCAGCGGGACGATCTCCAGCGCGTTCAACTCCGGCGTAATAGGCGCTTCGTGGAATGAGGCGGCGTGCGAGGCGAATGACTCATCGTCGGGAGTCGGGAGTCGGGGGTCGGAGGTCGGGGCGAAATCTTCGTCGGGATCTGCAAGCGCGACTGCCTCATCTCCGACCCCCGACTCCCGACTCCCCACTCCCGCAAACAACCCAAGGTTCGTACTGCGATCGCCATACTTCTCTGCCTCGATCTCTTTCGGATCGCGATCGTCATCGACGTCGTCTTCGCTGACGTCGTAGCCGGAGATCTGCGCGTAGTCCTCATCGGAGCGGTGCGCGTTCTGTTCCGCGGATTGCAACGCCGCACTGCGGCCTGCCTGCATGCCGCCAGTGTCTTTCACGGCGGCCGTCAGCAGGACGGCGATGCCGTTCTCCAGCCACTTGGCGTATTTCGAATAGAGATCGGAGAAGACCACCACTTCGACGGAGCCGCGCTGATCGTCGAGAATGAACTTCGCCATCAGCTTCCCTTCGTTCGGCCCCTTCTTGATCTTCGATTTCTTGATCTGCGAGACGATGCCGCCGATATTGACAACGTCGTCAACATGTTGATGAAGGGTGTCGGTGGTGGCGTTGGCGAAGAGCTTCAGGTCATCGGCGTATTTGTTGAGCGGATGACCGGTGATGTAGAAGCCGAGGGTCTCTTTCTCGAAGCGCAGCTTCTCGTCGTCGGGCCATTCGGCGGCTGCGAGCGTTCTCGCGGGCGAGGAAACCGGCGCCGCGCTGGGGCTCAGCATTCCGAAGAGTGAATTCTGTCCACGCTCTTTTTCTTCGCGAGCACGTTGCGCGGAGTCGGCAGTGTTTTCCAGCGAGTCGAAGAGCGCCCTGCGGCTCGACCCCAGGAAGTCGAACGATCCTGACTTGATCAGCGCCTCGATCACTTTCTTGTTGCACGCGCGCAGATCGACGGCTTCGCAGAAGTCGAGCAGCGATGTGTATCTCCCCTTCTTCTGGCGCGCTTCGAGGATCGATTCGATCGCGCTTTCGCCGACGCCTTTCACCGCGCCGAGGCCGAATCGGATGTTCGGGCCGACGACGGTGAACGCGTAGTTCGACTCGTTGATGTCCGGCGGCAGGATGCGGATACCCATCTGCGACGCCTCGTTGATGAACTTCACGACGAAGTCGGTGCGGTCCATTTCCGAGGTCATCAGCGCGGCCATGAAGTGCCGCGGGTAATGAACCTTCAGCCACGCGGTCTGATAGGCAACGAGCGCGTAGGCCACCGAGTGCGACTTGTTGAAACCGTAGCGCGCGAAGGGCTCGATGTAGTCGAAGATCTCGTTCGCTTTTTTCTTGTCGTAGCCATTCGCAATCGCGCCGTCGACGAACTTGCTTCGTTCCGCGGCCATGACCGCGGCGTCCTTCTTGCCCATGGCCTTGCGCAACAGATCGGCGTGACCGAGCGAGTAGCCCGCCACCCGCTGCGCGATCTGGAGGATCTGCTCCTGGTAAACGATGACGCCGTGCGTCTCCTCGAGCAACTCCTTCATCAGCGGCACGAGGTATCGCGGCTTCTGCGCGCCGGTCTTGACCTTGACGTAGACGTCGACCATGCCCGCGTCGAGCGCACCGGGACGATAGAGCGCGTTGAGCGCGGCCAGATCCTCGAACTGGGTTGGACGCGACTTGCGCAAAACGTCCACCATTCCGCCCGACTCAAACTGGAACACGCCCTTCGTCCGCCCTTCCTGGAACAGGCGAAACACCTCGGGATCATCGAGCGGCAGGTTTTCGATGTCGATCGAAATGCCTTCCACGGCTTTGGCGGACTTGATGGCATCGTCGATCACTGTCAGCGTGCGCAGGCCGAGGAAGTCCATCTTGAGAAGACCCATCTTCTCGACGATGCGCATGTCGTACTGCGTCACGATTTCATCGCGATTCGTGCGGTAGAGCGGAACGTAATTCGTGACCGGCTCGGGCGTGATGACCACGCCCGCCGCGTGCATGCCGGCGTGACGCGAAAGCCCTTCGAGACGCGAGCCGATCTCGATGATGCGCTCGACTTCGTGGTCGTTCTTCATCGCCTCGATCAGCGCCGGCGACTCTTTCGCTGCCGCCGGCAGCGTGACGTCCGGCCCGGTCGGAATCGTCTTCGCCACTTTGTCGACGAGCGTGTACGGCAGCCCGAGTACGCGGCCGACGTCGCGCACTACCGACTTCGCGGCCATCGTTCCGAAGGTGATGATCTGCGCGACTTTGTCGGCGCCGTACTTGCGCCGGACGTACTCAATCACCTCGCCGCGGCGGTTCATGCAGAAGTCGATGTCGATGTCAGGCATCGAGATGCGCTCGGGATTGAGGAAGCGCTCGAAGAGGAGGTCGTAGTCGAGCGGATCGACGTCGGTGATTCCCATCGAGTACGCGACCAGCGAGCCCGCGCCCGAACCGCGGCCGGGACCGACCGGGATGCCGTGGTCTTTCGCGTACTTGATGAAGTCCCACACCACGAGGAAGTAGCCCGGAAAGCCCATCCTCTTGATGATGTCGATCTCAGTCTGAAGCCGGTCGTAATACTCCTGCGGCTCGTGCTTTTTCTTGTTCGCGGCGAAGAGCGGCGCAGCCGCTTTCAGCCTGCGCTCCAGTCCCGCCCTCGCGATCTCCGCGAAGTACCCCGCCAGATCCTTCCCCTCGGGTACGGGGAAGTTCGGCAGGTGATACCCCTCGACGTTGAGCGACACATTGCAGCGCTCGGCGATCTTCACCGTGTTGTCGAGCGCCTCACCGTAGCCACTGAAAATGCGGCGCATCTCGTCGGGACTCTTGACGTAGAAATCGTCGCTGTAGAACTTCATCCGCTTCTCGTCGCCGAGGGTCTTGCCCGTGCCGATGCAGAGCAGGACCTCGTGCGCGAAGGCGTCATCCTTCGAGAGGTAATGCGAATCGTTTGTGGCGACCAGGCGCAGTCCGGTCTCTTCGCCGAGGCGCGCCATCATCGGCACGATCTTCTGCTGGTCGGGGATGCCGTGGTCCTGAATCTCGAGGAAGAAGTTGTCCGCGCCAAGGATCTCTTTGTATTGCAGCGCAGCGTCTTTGGCCTTCGTGAGATTGCCGCCGGCCAGCGACTGCGACACTTCACCCTTCAAGCACGACGAGAGAACGATCAGCCCCTCGCGATGCTCCCGCAGCAACTCCTTGTCGATCCTCGGCTTGTAATAAAAACCCTCGGTATATCCAGCCGAGACGAGTTTGACGAGGTTCTTGTACCCCTCGTCGTTCGACGCGAGGACGATCAGGTGATTGTTCGCGCCGGCGTCGGCCTGGCCATCCTCGACGCCCGCCTTATCGAAGCGTGAGCCGTACGCGACATACATCTCGCAGCCGATGATCGGCTTCACTTTCTCCTTCTTCATGGCGTTGTAAAACTCGACCGCGCCGAACATGTTGCCGTGGTCGGTGATGGCGCACGCGGGCATGCCCAATTTGGCGACACGCTTGGCCAGCTCGTCGGGCCGGCTGGCACCGTCGAGAAGGGAGAATTCGGTGTGGAGGTGGAGGTGAGCGAACGACATCGGGGCAACGGGAAGTTTAGCGGCCCGGGTCCGCCAATTGGCACCTGATTCTGTGCAGTGACCCGATCTTTCTACCAGGAGTAGAACCGGGAGGCGACGCCTACTGCGGCATCGCCGTTCCCCAGAAATACTGGTCGAAGAACGGTTTGTAGTCCTTCTTCGTAATGAAGCCGAGCAACCCGGCCACATCTTTCGTCGAGCCGGCTTTGAAGGCGAACGATTTCTGATACGACTTCAGAAACGTTAGGAAGATCGTGTCGCCGACTTCTTTGTGCAGTGCATAGAGAAGATACGGTCCCTTCTCATACAAAAGGCCGAAGCGCTGGCGGAACGTGAGCGACGGATCACCTTCGATACGGTTCGCATACGGAATTGGCGCGACAGCGGTGGCCTGCCTGGCGCCGGTACGCCACTGCGAAACGAGCCGGTTGTAGACGCCTTCGCCCTTCGGCATCAGCTTCTTCAGCGCCAGCGCCGCGGAGTACTCGGCGAATGATTCCGCGAGCCACGTCTCTTCCGGGCTCGGATCGCGCACGACATAGCCCCAGTACTGGTGCGCGATCTCATGGGCGAAGCGCTCGTTAATGCCTTGCGAGAAGAACTGGTCTGCCGATACGGCGTCTTCGTCGACGCTGCTCAGCATCGAGTTGAAGGCCTCGTTCGTGATGAACATCGTCGCCGGCGGCGCTTGTCCGTAGCCGTAGGTATTGACCTGGATGATGTTGAATTCTTTCCAGGGGAACGCTCCCAGAAAGAGCTCGTAATACTCGATGAAGTCGAACGCGAGGTTGGTCAGTTGCTTCGAGGCGCGGTCATTACGGAGACCGTAGGTGGCGACGCGGACCGTTCGTTCGCCACGTTTTTCTTCCGACAGGTTGTACTTGCCGCCTTCCACCATCGTGAACTCGACCGGCTTGTCGAGAACGTTTTCGACGACGTTGTAGTCGCCTTCGTCCCGTCGCGAAATCGTGTTGCCGGGCGCGATCCCGATGAACGGCTTCTTGATGCGAAGTACGGAGTGAACGGTGTAGGCCTGCCCCGCCAGCTGCCTCGGAAGAGGAAACCACGGCTCTCCGAGGCGGAGTTGCCAGGCGTTGTCTCCGCCCTCGCGGACGAGGAAGTCTCCGTCGATGACGAACTTGATCTTCAAGGTCGGATCCGCCACGGTGTCGACGGCAACGACCAGATCATTCATGTCGTGGTGAAACGGCAACGCACGCCCTTGCGCATCGGTCACGCTACGAACGTGGTAGGTCCGCGCCGGCTGGTTTGCGCGCACGATCCGCTCGCTCTGCATATCGAAGCGGAGAACGTTCTGGCCAGGCGTAAGCCGCGCGATGGTCTCGGTGACGTCAGCCTTGGCGTTGTCGTCGTCCGCGGTCAATGTGTAGTCGAGTCCCGTCAGCGCGAACGGCGGCCTGGCGGTCGTCCAGTGGTCGCGGCCCACGGGTTGATCGGATAGCAAATTCGGGAAGAGCCAGTCCTTGACACGCTTGTCGGAAACGAACTGCGTCGGACCCGCCACCGTGACCAGGCTTTCGTCGTGATCTTCGGCTTCATCCAGGTCGTAGAGAAGATTGTCGCGGCCGCCGCGGATTTCGATGCGCAGGCGTTTCGCGGCGGGAAACGAAAACTTCTGTACCGCGAGGATGTGTGCGAGCGGCGTGACGCGCGCGCGGCCGAAGAAGGCCACATGCTGCGCGAATGCATCCGCGAGTGTCGCGGCGCCGCTTTCCGTGACGGCGGGCATCGGGACGCCGCCGCCCGCGATCAGGATCTCCGTGAAGTCGTCGCTGAGCGTCGCGTGTTGCGCGTCCGCCGTCATCTTCACATGCGCGATCGCCTTCACGTTGTGCTCGACGACGGGCAGCTCGGCCGCTTCGACCGTCTCGTAATCGAACGAGCCGTTGCCCTTGAAGAAAACACCGATCGGTTCGTTGCCGGCCATGACGCGCGCAATCGAACCGGACGTCAGCCGCAACTTCATGTGCCCGACGGTCCAGGTGACGTTGCTGACCGTGGCCGTCTCCGGCCCGAGCTTGAGATTGTTGACCGCGGCCACGTAATCGGTCAGCGGCGCGGCGGCAAAGAGAGAAACGGGCAGACAGAGGGCGAGCGTGGTTACGAGGAGCCGGAGATTTCGCATGGAAGGGCGGATTGTAGCCTACGAGTCAAAGGCCACGGTACCGAGGGGACGCGCCGAACGGTCGACACGCGTGTCGAGCAGTTCGCGGAGGTTCGTCGTCTCGATGAACATGTGACGGTGGCGGATGCAATGGATCGCGATGGAGAAGAAGAGGACGGCCACGACTCCGAAAAACACGATTGCCGCGGGCGATGCGGATGGCAGAGGCGAGAGCCGCGTCGAGACGAAAAGCTCCTGCGCCAGGATCAGGCAGTAGAGCGGGAATGGCAGAAAGACGAGCGCGGAAAGGACGCGGCTGGCCTGCACCGAAAAGTACGGACGCAACGCCAGAAACGTGAGCGAGACGAAGCAGCCGAGCATCATTACGGCCGCGAAATGAAACTGCGCGAGATCGCCGTACGCGGCGCCGTGGCGGACCAGCATCAACATCCGCGTCTGCAGCAACAACGTCCAGGCCAGCGACACGACCGCCGCCGCGGTCGAGAGCAGCGCGAAGAGTGCTCCGAAAACGTTCCGCGCCGCGAGCAGCGCCGCCATCCGCACGAGGATCGCCGACGTGGCGATACCCGCGATGAGCGCCACGATGATTGCCCACGCCGCCGCGCTCTTCGCCGAGACGATCGCGCCGTGCACGGCCACGAACGCCAGCGCGCCGCCGTCCGCCTGCGACATCACTCCCGCCGCCGCGCAAAGCGCGAGAAAAAGACAGAAGCCGGTGCCTGCGTAGAAGAAAAACTTCGGCATGGAGTGGTTAGGGTAGCACTTCGTTTCTTCGGCTGTCGGCTGTCGGGAGTCGCAGGAACTACGTGGGAACGAGGACGTGGTCGACTTCCACCCGACACCCGACACCCAACACCCAAGAAGCTACTCGTTTGCAGTACGCATCGAAATGATGTGATCCAGCCGGATATCGATCGCCCCCGCTCCTCCCACGAACTTCACAAACTCCGCGCCCTCGGCCGTGTAGACGTCGGCGATCGTCCCCTTTTCGCGCTGCGTTACGCCTTCGAGATCGAACTCCAGCTCGACCTGCTGCTTGTGCATCGCTGCTGCTTCGAGCTCGTCATGGTAATCGCACGAAACGGGCTCGTATCGTTCTTCGGACATTCGGTCCCTCCGCGTCAGCCGTTGCGCAAAGAGCGTTCCAGTGTCTGGCGAACGTCCTCGCCAAATGCAACGAAGAGGACGCGGTCGATTGCATCGCTGTCCGCGAGCACGCGTTTCGTTTCACCGACCGCGATCTCGGCGGCGGCATCGATCGGATAGCCGTAGATGCCGCAACTGATCGCCGGAAACGCAATCGAGCGGACGCCGTTCTCGATCGCGACCTCAAGGCTTCGCCGGTAGCACGACCGAAGCAACTCCGGCTCGCCATTCGTCCCGCCGCGCCAGACCGGGCCGACGGTGTGGATGACGAACTTCGCGGGCAGACGGAAGCCGGGCGTGATCTTCGCGTCGCCGGTTTCGCATCCGCCGAGGACGCGGCAGGCGGCGACGAGCTCGGGCCCGGCGGCGCGGTGGATCGCGCCGTCCACTCCGCCCCCGCCGAGGAGCGACGAGTTGGCGGCGTTGACGATCGCATCGACGGCGAGTCTGGTGATGTCGCCCCGGACGACCTCGAACTGCGTCACTTCGCGCGGCCCAGTTTCACGACGATGTCGAACTCGCTCTTCGTCACCGGCTGGATCGAAAGGCGTGAACCTTTCTTCGTCACCACCATCTCTTCCAGGCCGGGCGTCGATTTCAGCGTCTCCAGTGGCACGATGTGCGGGAACGTCTCCACGAATCCGATGTCGACCATGTACCAGATCGGATTCTCTGCGGTCGCTTTCGGATCGAAGTAGTCGTGGCCCTTTTTCGTCGCGAACTTGTCCGCGTACGCCTCGCGAGCGATCTCGGCCACGCCGGTGACACCCGACGGATCGGCGTTCGAGGCGTAGAAAAGGACGCGGTCGCCCTTCTTCATCTCATCGCGCATGAAATTGCGCGCCTGATAGTTGCGAACGCCTTCCCAACTCGTGGTCCCGTCGCGCGCCAGTTTCTCGATCGTGTACGCGGACGGCTCGCACTTCATCAGCCAATACTTCATGTCGCGATTGTAAGACGTGGATTAGGCCGCCGCCGGACGAGGTTCTGTCGGAAGCCATGCGCATCCATCGAATCGTCATCCCGACCGCTCTCTGTCTCATCGCCGCCGCTGCGCTCGCCAGCGAGCCGGAGTGCGCAGTCAACTACAAGTCCGACGCGACGTCGGCCACAACCTCAGTGCTGACAACGCTCGCTCCCAGGGAGGTCATCGAAATGCTTCCGCGCAAGCTCGCCGCCGCGGGAGCGTCGATGGACTGGGCGACGCCCGCGAAAGGCATCCTCAAAGCGGGCTCGCTCGACGTACGGGCCGATGCATCCGGGAGCGTTACGCGCGTCGTCTTCCACACCTCGCCAGCGTCTGACAAAGATACTCTCTGCCGCTACGCGATGCTTGTCGGCAATCCGCCGCTCCCTGCCGCGCCGCCGGTTCCGCAGGACGCCGCGCTGATCGCGCAGATGAAAGACGATCTGCTGAAGAAACATCAGATCGTGCAGCCGGGCATCAGCCGCGGTCTGAACAACGCGACCTTTCGCTCGCTCGACGACTTCCTTCAATTCACGCTCACCGGCATCAAGAATCTGTCGGACGTCAAACGCGAATACAACGTCTCCCTGCAAGTCCCTCGGGAGACTTGCTCGATCGCCTCAGAAGACCTGGACGACAGTGCCGTGGCCATGCTCGGGCAGGCTGAGTCGCACCGGACGAAACCCGCGCGCGCCGACGCAACTCTCATCTACGAGAAGAACGGCGCGGCCTGGAAGCTCACCGACGCGTTCCTCACGCATATCGAGACCATGAAGTAGCAGCGAACCTTGCGCGTTCTTCTGACGCTTCAATACCTCGGCACGCGCTACGCCGGCTGGCAGTCGCAGACGAA
>JAFAOU010000114.1 GCA_019247495.1 Acidobacteriota bacterium | reverse complement strand
CCGCAACCTCGGCGCGAGCGACTACGTCGACGTCGGACTGCGCAACGGCATCAACAACGGCTGGGCAGTCGGTCCGCGCATGCTCGTGGCCATTCACGCGATCGGTGCGACCGGCGGACACGGCGACAGCGATCCGATTCCGCCGTCGAAAGGCTTCCCATCCCTCGGCCCGATCGACGGCGTCTGCAACGGTCCCGCGGAATGCCGCGCCGCCGTCCGCTACCAGATCAAGTACGGCGCCGACGTCATCAAATTCATGCCCTCGGGCGGCGTGCTGTCGCTTTCCGATCCGGTTGATGCGCCCGAGCTGTCGCAGGATGAGATGAACGCGATCGTGGAGGAGTCACACCACTGGGGCCGCAAGGTGGCCGCGCATTGTCACGGCGACGCGGCGGCGAAGATGGCGGTGATCGCCGGCGTCGATTCGATCGAACACGGATCGTTCCTCAAACCCGACACACTGACGTCGATGCGCGACAAGGGCATCTACCTCGTACCGACGCTGCTGGCCAGCGACTGGATCGGCGGAAGGTTGGAAACGTTCCCGCCGGCGATCGCGAACAAGGCGCGCGCCGCGATCGCCGCGCGCAGCGAGATGTTCCGCAACGCGCTGAAGATCGGCGTAAAAATCGCGTTCGGAACGGATTCCGCCGTCTCGCCGCACGGCCTGAACGCCCGCGAGTTCGCGCTGATGACTGGATTGGGAATGTCGCCCGCCGCCGCACTCCGCTCCGCGACGACCGTCGCCGCCTCGCTCCTCGGCGTCGATGATCGCGGCGTTCTCGCTGCAGGCAAGTTGGCCGACATCGTCGCCGTACCAGGCAATCCGCTCGATGACATCAAGGTGATGGAGCGGATTGCGTTCGTGATGAAAGACGGCGTGGTGGTGAAGGGAAAGTAGGGTTGAAATGTAACGCCGGCGGCTCGCCGGCTGGACCGCCGCCGGCTCGGCGGCAAGCGAGAAGCGCCAGCGAGCCGCTGGCGGTCCAGCCGCCGAGCCGGCGGCGCTACGGCTATCATCCTCCCGCTCGATGCGCAAACGCGTTTACATCGCCTACACCGGCGGCACGATCGGGATGAAGCGGACCCGCGTTGGCTACGTGCCGGCGTCCGGATTTCTTCAGCAACAAATGGAGGCGATGCCGGAGCTCAGGCATCCGTCGATGCCGCGGTTCGACGTCCACGAATACGCGCCGCTGCTCGACTCTTCGAACATGACGCCGCGGGAGTGGGTCGCGATCGCCCGCGACATTGGCGATCACTACGACAAGTACGACGGCTTCGTCGTCCTGCACGGCACCGACACGATGGCGTACACCGCGTCCGCGCTGCCGTTCATGCTGAACGGGCTTGGAAAGCCTGTCGTCGTCACCGGGTCGCAGATTCCGTTGTGCGAAGTTCGCAACGACGGTCGCGAAAATCTCATCACCTCGCTGCTCATCGCGGCCAATTACGACATCCCCGAGGTGTGCTTGTACTTCGGCGGAAGACTGCTGCGCGGATGTCGGGCGGTGAAAGTGAGCGCGGACGGATTCGCCGCGTTCGCGTCGCCGAACGTGCCGCCGCTGGGGAACGTGGGCATCGACATCGAGATCAACTGGGACCTCGTGCGCAAGCCGCGGCCGCGCCAGAAGATGCGCGTCGAGGAATTGGCCTCGCCGGTCGTCAGCGCGCTGCGGCTGTTTCCGGGGATCTCGCCGGAGCTGATCGGCAACGTGCTGCGTCCGCCGCTGCAGGGACTCGTGCTCGAGGCATACGGCGTCGGCAACGGCCCGGACCAGGATCGCGCATTTCTCGAGGTGCTTACTGAGGCGACGAAGCGCGGTGTGGTCATCGTCGACTGCACGCAATGTCTTGAAGGAACCGTAGACCTCGGCGAGTACCTGGCTGGTTCCGCGCTCGCCGTGGCCGGCGTGGTCAGTGGCCGCGACATGACGGCTGAGGCCGCGCTCGCCAAGCTCTACTATCTCTTCAGCCGCGGCTACGGCGTGGACAAAGTAAAGCGCGAAGTCCAGAGGAATTTGCGCGGAGAGCTGACTGCTTCTTCAAATCTATGAAAATCATCCGCCCTCTCATCGCTGCAGCGTTGCTGCTGGTGACGATCAATGCCATTGCTGCCGATCCCACTCTTCCCGAACTCTTCAAGCGCGCCAAAGACAAATTCGCGAGCGCCGACTACAAAGGCTCGCTGGCCGACTTCGAGCTTCTCGACAGGAACAGCTCCCAGCCTGGATTCGCGACCGATCGCGCGAAGCTTCTGCCGGTCATCACCTTCTATCGCGGAGCGAACCTCGCGGCGCTCGGGCGGAAAGCGGAGGCCAAAGCGGCCTTTGTGACCTACCTGGGGTTCGTGCCGAACGCCGCCATCTCCTCGCCTCAGTTCCCCAAAGCCACCGTCGATGTTTTCGAACTGGCGCGCAAGGAAGCGAGTTCGCAATCGACTACGATCAGCTCAGCATTTGCGACCTTCACGACACCACCCAACTGGTCGCTTCCGCCCGACGAGCACTGGATCGAGTCCCCCGTCCGCTATCTCCTCACGCCCGCGCAGAAGAAGGAGTACGCGACGTTTACGAGCGACGCCGAGCGCGCCTCGTTCATCGCGGCGTTCTGGAAGCAGCTCGATCCGACTCCGACGACCGAGGTCAACGAGCTGCGCGACGAGTTCGAGCGGCGTGTCGCGTTCGCCGATACGTATTTTGCCATTCCCAAGCAGGCGGGCCGCCTTACCGAGCGCGGCGCGGTCTTCACGTTTCTCGGACCGCCAACGTACGTCGGCGTGAAGGATCTCGGCAACGAGGATGACGCGGTCAATCAACTTCGCAGCGGCGGCGGCAACCGCTTCGCGGTGGGCGGCCCCTCGTTGCAACGGCAGGGAGCAATCGGTCAGCGTGAGTCGTGGTACTACCGGCCGGGCCGCATTCCGGCGGGCGTTCCCTACCCCGAGGTGCGCTTCGACTTCATCACCAAAGAAGGCTACGGCACGTCGGTGATGCAGAAGGACTCCGAGCCGGTGACGACGCTCGGAGTGGCTACCGACGCCGTGCGCCGTACGCTGAAGCTCAACTGAACTAAGGAGCACACATGAAACCATCGCGCTTTTGTAGTGTGTTGTTGCTGCTCGTCGCAGGCAGTGTCTTCGCCGCCGATCTTTCGCTTCCCGATCTCTTCAAACGAGCGAAGGAAAAGTTTGCGGCGGGCGATTACAAAAGCTCGCTCGCTGATTTCGATCAGCTCGATACATTGACGAACAAACCTGGGCTGGAGAACGACCGCGCCAAACTCTTGCCCGTCGTCACCTTCTACCGCGGAGCGAACCTGGCTGCGTTGGGACAGAAAAACGAGGCGAAGAACGCGTTCGTCACTTACCTCGGCTTCATGCCCACGGCGGCCATCGCCTCGCCGCCGTTCCCGAAGGCGACTGTCGATCTCTTCGAGCAGGCTCGCAAGGAGGCTCGCGGCCGCACGACCACGATGAGCTCCACGTATCTGGCGTTCGCCGTCCCATCGGGCTGGACCCTTCCCGCCGACGAGCATTGGGTCGAAACACCTGTTCGCTACCTTCTGACGCCGGCTCAGAAGAAGGAGTATGCAACGTTCACGACGAACGCTGAGCGGGCATCGTTTGTCGATGCGTTCTGGAAGCAGCTCGATCCCACGCCGGCCACTGACGCGAACGAGTTTCGGAACGAGTTTGAACGCCGGATTGCCTACGCGGACTCCTCGTTCGGCACGGACAAAGTGCAAGGCCGGTACACAGATCGCGCGGCCGTCTTCGCGTTCCTCGGCGCGCCGACGTTTGCGTCGATGGCAAACGTCTCTTCAGACACGATGTCCGATTTGCGCAGCAACGACTCCAACAGCGAGATCCGAGGCAACATGCGCAACACTGCGCTTCCCACCGGCGGTGGTGTCAAAAACTCTCTCGATCAGGCGTATCAGACCGGCACGCGCGAGTCGTGGACCTATCGCCAGGACCGGCTGCCGAAGGACGTCGTTTACCAGGAAGTCCGCTTCGACTTCCTGTCGAAGCAGGGCTACGGCTCGGGCGTTCTGCAGAAGGACCCGCAGCCGATGCAACTGCTGGGACAGGCCGCCGATCTGGCGCGCGCAAATCACAGGCTGAACTGACGATCTACGTTTCGTAGATACCGCGGACCGTCGCCTCTCTTGGCGACGGTCCGTGTAGCGCGCCGGCAGGATCCCTTCGCTACAATCGGCCGCACTTGGCCAAACGAACAGCAGCGGTCTTCTCGTGCACCGAATGCGGCAGCCAGTCGCCGAAATGGCTCGGCCGCTGCCCCGATTGCAACGCCTGGAACTCCTACGGCGAAGAGCAGGCCGCCGCGGCGGTGATGACGTCGTCGGACGCGATGCCGATCGCGATCGGCGCCATCGACGGCGATACCGCCCACCGCATCTCCACCAACATCGCCGCGCTCGACCGCGTCCTCGGCGGCGGCCTCGTCACCGGCGCGGTGACGCTCGTCGGCGGCGAGCCGGGCATCGGCAAGTCGACGCTGCTGCTGCAGGCCGCTGAAGAACTCGCGCGCGGCGGCGTTGTCCTCTACGTGTCAGGCGAGGAATCGCCGCGCCAGATCGCCATCCGCGCCCGCCGCCTCGGCACGACGAACGACAACATCCGGCTCTTCGCCGAAACGTCCGTCGAGCGAATCATCTCCGTCACCGAGTCGATGAAGCCGGTCGCCGTTATCGTCGATTCGATCCAGACCGTCCACACGTCGACGAGCGCATCGACGCCCGGATCCGTGGGCCAGGTCCGCGACTCGGCGGGCCTGCTGATGACGGCGGCGAAGCGCCTCTCGATCCCTATCTTCCTCATCGGCCACATCACGAAGGAAGGGACGATCGCCGGGCCGAAGTCGCTCGAGCACATCGTCGACACGGTCCTTTACTTCGAGGGGGAGAAGTTTCAGAACTACCGCGTCGTCCGCGCCTACAAGAACCGCTTCGGGCCGGCCAACGAGGTGGCGATCTTCGAGATGCACGACACGGGGCTGCAGGAGGTGCCCAACCCATCGGCCGCTCTGATTTCGCAGCGCAGCACGGCCGCGGGATCGGCGATCGTGGCCGCCGTCGAAGGAACGCGACCGCTGCTGATCGAGGTGCAGGCGCTCGTGTCCGTGACCCACTTTCCGTCGCCGCGGCGCATGGCCATCGGCATGGACGCCAACCGCGTGTCGCTGTTGCTGGCAGTTCTCGAGAAGAAGAACGGCGGCAACTTCCTGGCCAGCGACGTCTACGCGAACCTCGCCGGCGGCCTGCAGATCGACGAGCCGGCCATCGACCTCGGCGTCGTGGCAGCGCTCCTTTCCTCGCAACGCAACCTCCCCCTCGCGCACGACGTGGTCGTCTTCGGCGAGGTCGGCCTCCTCGGCGAAGTGCGCAGCGTGTCGCAAGCCGACCTCCGCGCCCGCGAAGCCGCGGCCCTCGGCTTCCGGCGCGTGATCCTGCCGCAGTCGAATGCCGCCGAAATCCGCGCGGATGTCGAAGTCGCCGGCGTCCGACGCGTCGACGAATTCGCCGAACTTCTCTTTGGAAAGAAGTGATCCGTGGATTAGTCGATCAGTAGATTAGTGGATTAGACAGAAGCACCCGAGCAGTACCCCTCCGATCCACTGATCTACTAATCTACTAGTCCACTAATCCACTATTTTCTTTACACCGCCGCGAAGATTATTTACACTCCCGTCCGTCGCTCCCAGACCCAGATGGATCCCCTTCACGCGCGCGGTATGTGGCTTCGCACTGTCATGGTGCTCAGCGGCCTCGTCCTCTTCCTCCTGACCGCTTGCGCGTCCGTCATTCCTGGCGACGTCAAGGCCGCGCCTGCCGTGAGTGCCGCGCTCCCCTCGGAAGATGACGACTGGACGCAGCTCAAAACGCAGATGCGCGTCGATTTGAGCCGCTACAACACTCGCGAGCTGGCCCGCACGCCCCTCGCCTCGCCTGCTCCATCGAGCGCGCAGGCACGCGACAACGCTTTCGGCGCCCGCGCCCAGGCGCTGTTCGCGCCGCTCGCGAAGGTGTCGCTGCGGCTTCCCGTCGTGGGCGTTCACACCGCGTCACTCGACGATAGCTGGCACGCGCCGCGCGACGGCGGAGCACGCGTTCACAAAGGCATCGACATCTTCGCGCCCAAAGGCACGGAAGTCGTGGCGGTCGTCGACGGCGTGATCAGTTTCATCGGCGATCAAAAACTCGGCGGCCACTGCATCTGGCTGACGAACGAAAACGGCGCCTCGTTCTACTACGCGCACCTCGACCGCTGGGCGGCCGGGCTGTACGAGGGGATGGAAGTGCAGGCTGGCGATCTGATCGGCTATGTCGGTAACACCGGCAACGCCAAGTACACGCCGTCGCACCTCCACTTCGGGATCAACGAGAACGACGACATGGTCAACCCGTACCCGATCCTGACCAAGGCCGTCCCGACGTTGCACGCCCACGTGCACACGACGTTGAGCGGCGGACCGGTCGCGACTCGCTAAAAACCTTCTCACCACAGAGACACAGAGGACACAGAGCTCTGTGCTCTCTGTGCCTCTGTGGTAGTTCGTAGTCCTGTCGCCGGATCACGCCAATCAAAATCAAATTCGCGCAGAAGCTCGAGTACGAACTCACGTTCCCGATACCTCGGATGTGGAACCGTCAGCGTTCGCGTGCGAACCAGATTCGCGCTATGCAGGATCAGATCGAGGTCGATGACCCGCGGCGCGTTGCGCGTACTACGGCGGCGCCCGAGGCGTGATTCGATCGCCTGCAGCGCGCCGAGGAGAGCGGACGGCGAAAGGTCGGTGTAACCGGCCACGACCGCGTTCAAATACTTCGGCGGCGGCGCGTCGACTGGATCTGTTTCGATGAAGCTGCTGACGCGGACGACATGGATCACGCGTCGTAATTCATGAATCGCGCGGCGGAGAAACAACGCGCGGTCGCCGAGGTTGGAGCCGAGCGCGATCAGCACCGAGGCCGGCACGCTACTCCTCGATGTCGATCTCGTCAGAGAGTTCGTTGACGTCATCCTCGGCGCGTGGGAAGTACGTCTTCAGCTGATATCCGGCTGCGGTGATCGCCTCGACGATGCCTTCCGTGAACTCGCCGTTCTTGAAACGGATCGTGAGCTTCGCGGCGATTTCATCCCAGAAACCCGCCGGCACTTTCTCGTCGATGCCCTTGTCGCCGAGGATTACGAAACTATTCTCCTCGGATGCGATGAAGAGCAGCACGCCATTGCGCAGCGCGGTCTTGGTCATGCCGAGGCGCTCGAACGTGCGCTCGGCGACATAACGCGGCTCGCCGCCTCTGGCCTTCGGCTGAATGTGGATACGGATCTCGCCGGACGTCTCGCATTCCGCGCTTGCGATCGCGGCTGTGATGCGCGGCTGATCGAGCGCTGCGATGAACTCTTTCTGATTCACCATCCACCTCCCGCGCCGCCGCCGCCGAAGGAACTGCCACCGCCGCTCCACGACCCGCCCGTGCTCCAGCCCCCTCCCCCACCGCCGCCGAATGTCGTCCCGCCGCCGCCCCATCCGCCGCCGCCGAAGAACATCGGCCAGAAGCAACCGCCGCAACCACCGCGGCGCCGTCCGCGCGACAGCAGCGGAACCAGCACGAAGAAAATGAAGAAGAAAAAGATGAGCGGGAAAATCTTGCTGGATGCGGAACCGCGGCTCGATCGAACCCGTCTTGGGGCCGGGCCTGATGTCGCACCCACGGCAGTCGGATCTATCTTCCCGATGATCTGATCGGCCGCGGCGTTCAAACCACCCGCATAGTCGCCTGCGCGGAAGTACGCCGGAACCGTATTGTGAAGAACGTCGGATGCGAACGCGTCAGTGATGACCGGCTCGAGGCTGTAACCAGTCTGAATCCGCGTCTTGTGCTCCTTCGAGAAGACGAAGAGCATCAAAGCCTTGTCGTCTTTGACCTTCCAGACATTCGCGACCTTGTTCGTATATCCGAGGTCGTCTTCACCTTCGAGCGAAGGGAAGATCATGATCAGGAACTGAACGCCCGTCTTCTTGTAGAAACCCTCCAGCTTCTCGTTCAGTTGCTGGATCTGCGAGGCGTTGAGAAGGTTGGCGTTGTAGTCGTTCACCCACTGCGTCGGCTTGGGTGGGATGTCCAGCGCCAGCGCGGCCGAGGCGAGGAGCGCGATCGCGACGAACGCGATCGCGCTGCGGCGGACGTTCATCGAGTTCCCGTGGCCGGGGCTGTCGTTCCGAAGTTGAAGTTGACCTCGGGCGCGTTCTGCGACCCGGCCGCACCCTTGAAGTACGCCTTCGGCTTGAAGCCGCTCATGTTCGCGACGATGTTCGCCGGGAACTTGAGCACGGCCGAGTTGAACGTCTGCGCAACTTCGTTGTAGCGGCGTCGTTCGACGGCGATGCGGTTCTCGGTGCCTTCGAGCTGCGACTGCAATTCGAGGAAGTTCTGATTCGACTTGAGATCGGGATAGCGCTCGACGACGACGAGAAGGCGTGACAGCGCGCCGGAGAGGTTCTCCTGCGCGCCGGCGAACTGCGCCATCGCGTTCGGATCGTTCGGCAGATTCGACTGCGTGCCGGGAGGGCCGCCGGCCGGCGCCTGCACCTGGCCGACACGCGAACGAGCGTTGATGACGGCCTCCAGCGTCGACTTCTCGAAGTTCGCGGCGCCTTGGACGGTGCGGACGAGGTTCGGGATCAGATCGAAGCGGCGCTGGTAGTCGTTCTCGACCTGCGCCCACTGCGCCTGCACTTGCTGATCGAGCTCCACGAGATGATTGCGGACGCCGACGTACCAGCCGCCGCCGATCAGCAGAACGAGAACCAGCGCTCCGAGACAACCAAGCAGACCGAGTCTACCCATCGAAATCCTTCTTTCTGACCGCTAGTAATCTTCGTCTTCGTCTTCGTCGGCCGACTCTTCTTCGCGATCGGCTTCGGGGATGATTTCCTCATCCTCATCGCCGGCCGGCGTAGCGGCTTCGCCTTCCGCGCCAAATTCTTCGTCGGACGCTTCCTCGACGACAGGCAGCGGCGCGGCGGCCGCACGCGCGCGGCTGCGCGATGCAGGCACCGACGGCGCCTCATCGGCATCGCGTTGATCCGCACCGCATTTCGGGCAGTTCGGAATCGGCTTGCCGAGGTCGTAAAACTTCGTATGACAGCTATAACAGGTGTACTTCTTTCCAAGATCAGGCATAACTAGAAAATCCCCCAGCGCAAAAGCGGCGACACGTTAGCACCGCGACTGATGTGTAGCAAGTAGCGGGCACAGATGAAAAACGGCGAGCAGTGACTCTGCTCGCCGTTGCAAGGAAGCGTTTGATATTGATTACTTTCCGTGCGGCAGCGCCTGTGCGGCGCGCGTGCCGGCATCGGACGAATTCGCGCTTGGCGCGCTGTGCATCGCAGCCGCTTTCTCCGCCAGCTTCTGCGAATCGGGCAGCACTTCGATGGCCTTGGCGATCTGATTGTCGCCCTGGAGACGATACGGATAGGACGCGTCGAAACCGAATTTCGCGGCGATGATTTCCGCTTTCAGCGCCCGCTCGATGAAGTTGCGGTCGTTCGGCTTCTGAAGCGCGTCGCGGATGTCGGCTACAGGCGCGATGTCCTTTTCGCTAGCGAAGGCAACGAAGTTCTCCATGACCGCGGGCGTAATGGCCACGTCTTCGGTCACGTCCGGGTGCTTGGCGACGTAGTCGACGCCGTAGTTGAAGATCGCGCTGCGCACTTCGAGAAGCTGCGTGGTGCGCGACAGCGGCGCAGGCTTGACGAAGATGTCGGGCGTGATTCCGCCGCCGCCGTAGACGATGCGTCCGGTCGCGGTCGTGAACTTCTTGCGGTCCTTGAGCGGCATCTCGGAGGCGCTGCCGTCATCGCCTTCGTCGGCGACGTAGTAGTCGTAGAACGAGCTGTAGTCGCGCTGGATGTTGCGGCCCGAGGGCGTGTAGTACTTCGAAGTCGTCAGCGCCAGTCCGGCGCTGTACTGCAGCGTGTAGACGCTCTGCACGAGGCCTTTGCCCCAGCTCGTTTCGCCGACGATGATGGCGCGATCGTGATCCTGCAGCGCGCCCGCCACGATTTCGGAGGCCGAGGCGCTTCCGCGGTTCACCACGACCACCATCGGCATGTCGAGATGCTGATGCTTGCCCGGCGCGAGGTAATCCTGCGCCGAATCGGGCGTACGGCCCTTGGTGTAAACGATCATCTGCCCCTTGTCGAGGAAGTGATCGGAAACGCCGACCGCGGCATCGAGCAGACCGCCGGGATTCTGGCGAAGGTCGAGGACGAGTTTCTGCATCCCCTGCCCTTTGAGTTTGTCGATCGCTTCATCGAGCTCGCGAACCGTGGTGGCGGTGAAATCTTTGATGCGGATGTAGCCGATGCCGGGCTTCAGCATCAGCACGTTGGAAATGGAGTTGGTCGGAATCGCGGCGCGGACGATCGAGAGAGGGATCGGTTCCTTCATCCCGACGCGAACGATTTTGATGTGGACCGTGGTCCCTTTCGGACCTTTGAGGCGCTTGACGACGTCGTCGAGCGGGAGGTCGTCGGTGGAGACGCCTTCGACCTCGGAGATGACGTCGCCTGCGCGGATGCCGAGGCGCGCGGCGGGCGTGCCCTCGAGCGGGGTGATGACCGTGACCTGATCGTTGCGCTTCGTCACCAGGATGCCGAGGCCGTAGAACGAGCCCTTCTGGCGATCCTGCATGTCCGCGTACTCCTTCGGTTCGAGAAAGGAGGTGTGCGGATCGAGCGTGCGGAGCATGCCGTCGATCGACGAGTAGACGAATTTGTCGGATCCGACGTCATCGGGCGCATTTGCGGTTACGGCGGCGAGAAGATCCGTGTACTCTTTGAGCCGCTTCTGCACTTCGCTCTGCACGGGCGCGCCGAAGAGGCGGTTGCCATAGAATCCGCCGAAAAGCGTCGCGCCGATAATTGCGACGGCCAGCGTCAACGAGAAGGTCCAGCTCTTTGTCTGTTGTAGTTTGACCATGTTTTTGATCACCTGATTTCAGGGGAAGAACTCATTATAGGCGCGGAGTATTCGACAGCCCGGCGATGTTCACGCGGCCGTATCAGTCAAGGAGAGGTCGTTCATGTTCGGTTCGCTCGGAATCCCGGAGTTGATCATGATTTTTATCGTGGCCCTGATCGTCTTCGGCCCAAAGCGCCTGCCCGAGATCGGCAAAACGCTCGGCAAAGCGATGGGCGAATTCAAGAAGGCCACTGACGATTTCAAGAACACCATCGAACGCGAGGTACAGGTCGAAGAGCTGAAGCAACTGGCCTCGACGACGATCGTGCCCGTGCACGAATCGATATCAAGGTCCGCGCCAGTCGAGCCGACAGCGACCGGCTTGCCCACCGAGCCGCCGAAGCAGGTGGCCGATCTCACCCCTGAGGCCGTCACGAAGCACGACTTGTAGCCGATGACGGAAACTACGTACACGGAATCGCCGGCGGACGAAGAAGCACCCGACGCTGACCTTCCGAAGATGTCGTTCCTCGATCACCTCGAGGAGCTGCGCAAACGGCTGATCATTTCGATCATCGCCGTCTTCGTGGCCTTCCTGGCCTGCTGGAACTACGCGGACAAAATCTTCGGCTTGATCCAGGCGCCGTTGACGAAGTTTCTTCCGCCCGGCGATCAGAAGCTGGCCTACACGCGCCTCACCGAACCATTTTTCCTGTACATGAAGGTGGCGTTCTTCGCAGCGATCTTCGTGGCCTCGCCGATTCTGATGTGGCAGGTGTGGCGTTTCATCTCGCCCGGCCTCTACAAACGCGAACGCCGCTACGCCGCGCCTTTCATCATTTTCGCCACGCTGTTCTTCATCGGCGGCGGCTACTTCGGCTACCGCGTGATTCTGCCGGGAACGTGCGCGTTCTTCGTCGAGTCCGGCAGGCAGTTCAAGCAGATGATCAAGGTGGATGAGTATTTTTCGTTCGCCAGCACGATCGTCCTGGCCTCGGGCGCCGTCTTCGAAACTCCGATCCTGATCTTTTTCCTGGCCCGCCTCGGCATCGTGACGCCGCACTTCCTGCTGCAGAAATCGAAGTACGCGATCGTGCTGTCGTTCATCATCGCCGCGGTCGTGACGCCGACACCGGACATGGTGACGCAGTCGTTTCTGGCCGTCCCGATGATCGCGCTCTACTTCCTCGGCGTCGGAGTTGCCTTCATGTTCGGCAAGCGTCGCGACGCCTAGCCGCCATCTGCTAACCTACGCGGCCATGGAAATCCCATCGAAGGTTTCGATCTTCAGCCGCTCGCTCGAGCTGAAAGGCAAGCCCGGCACGTTGATCGCGATCAATGACAGCGGCTTCTACGAGATCGTGATGGATTTCCAGGGACGCAACCACGTTGTCCTCTTCCCGATCGCCGAGACCGCCATCATCTTCAACGATGCGCTGCCGTCGATCGGGGCGGATTTTGAGGTGGAGCGGTAGCTGCCAGATTCAAAAGGGAAACGGGCTCACGCGGAGACGCGGAGGGGCGGAGAAAAAAAGAGGGACGGCATGGCGCCGTCCCTTTTCAGTTTTTGGTTGAAAGTTGGTTACTGCTTCTTCGTTGCGGGCGTCTTCTTTGCGTCGGCTTTCGGAGCGGCCGGGGTTGCGGGGGCAGCTTCGGCGGCGGGCGGCGGAGGTGGCGCGAAGTACGCGTCGTTGAAGGTCGGGTGCGCGTTCTCTTTCATCGCATCGAGCGCGGCGTGGAGCTTGGTCTGCTTGAGGTTCTTCTCGATGGTCGGACGAACCTGCTCGAGAGCGGTGTTCTCGTGCCCTTCGACTTTGATGATGTGATAGCCGAACTGCGTCTTCACGACCGGCGTCACCTCACCAACTTTTGCGCTGAACGCGGCCTGCTCGAACTCGGGGACCATCTGGCCGTGACCGAATGAGCCGAGGTCGCCGCCGCGGGCGCCGGAACCGGTGTCGTCGGACTCTTTCTTCGCCAGCTCTTCGAAGTTCGCGCCGGCCACAATCTGCTTGCGAAGGTCTTCCGCCTTCGCCTTGGCCTGCTCGTCGGTGAGATCTTTGCCGGGCTGCGCGGCAGCGCTGCCTTTCGGCGCGATAAGAATGTGGCGGGCCTTGACCTGCTCGTAGTCCTTGGCGTTATCCGCATACGCCTTCTGAACCTCGGCGTCGCTGACGGTGATGCCGCTGTCGATCTTCTTCAGCTCGGCGGTGGCGACGAGGTTCTCGCGCATCAGGTTGAGCTGGTTGACGACGTCGGGATCGTTCTCCAGTCCGGCCTTGGTGCCTTCGCTGGCGAGCAGCCGCATGCGCAGGAAATCATCCGCAAACTGCTTGCGGCCGGCGGGCTGCGAGAGCATCCCCTGGTACTCGGCGGGAAGGGTCTTCAGCGCCGCTTCGAATTCCGATTTATGCACGACGACGCTGCCCGCGGACATGATCACGGGATCGGCGTCTTTGGTGGCCATGGCCGTTGAAGCATCAGCCGGCGTGGCCGGCTTGCTCTGCGCGAACACTGCCGGAGCGGCGAGCGCAAGCGCGATCACAAACATTGCTTTCTTCACAAGTTCTCCTTGTTCGTTGGGACGTATTGATTAGGACAGCGGTTCGTAACGGGGGGTGTGAAGGCTTGATTCCAGCGAGCTCAGCGTAGATTTTTCAGCGCCGCCTCGATACGACGCACGCCTTCCTGCAGCCGCTCCATCGACGTCGCGTAGCTGATCCGGATGTGATCGTCGCTGCCGAATGCGGAGCCGGGAATCACGGCCACACGCGCTTCGTCGAGCAGATAGTTGGTGAGCGTCTGCGAGTCGCGCACGACGCCGCGTCCGAAAAACGCGCTGACGTCGGGAAAGATGTAGAACGCACCATCGGGATGCGCGCAGCAAATCCCCTCGATGCCGTTGATGGCCGGCATCAGCCACGCCCGGCGATCGCGATAGGCCTCCCACATGCGGCGCACTTCGTCCTCGCCGCCGCTCAGCGCTTCGAGCGCCGCTGCCTGCGAGATCGAGCTCGGATTCGAGGTCGAATGGCTCTGGATCTTGCCTGCCGCGGTGATGACGTCGCGGTGCGCGATCGCGTATCCGAGACGCCAGCCGGTCATGGCGAACGTCTTCGACATCGAGTTGATACAGACGATCGTCTCGGGATACTCATCGAACCAGCGGCCCGCCGAGACGTGTTTCGCGCCGTCGTAGACGAAGAATTCGTAGGTCTCGTCGAACATCAGAAAGACGTCGCGCGACGCACACCACTCGACGATGCGATGTAGCTCCTTCTCGGCGATCACCGCGCCGGTCGGATTGCACGGCGAGTTGATGATCACTCCGCGCGTGCGCTCGGTAGCCACGGCTTCGATGCCGGCGAACGTCGGCCGGAATTCGTTCTGCGGATCGGTGGCCGCGAAAACCGGCGTGCCGCCCGCGAATTGGACCTGATCGGGAAAACTTACCCAGTACGGTGACGGGATGATGACCTCGTCGCCCTTATCGACCAGCGCAAGCGTGACGTTGAACAGCTCCTGCTTGCCGCCAGTGCCGGCGATGACGTTCTCCGCTTTGATCGAGGTTCCGTAGCGGCGGTTGTAGCGGGCGGCCAGCGCGTCGCGCAACGCCTTCGTGCCGTTGCCGGCCGTGTACTTCGTCTGGCCTTCATCGATGGCGCGCTTTCCCGCTGCGCAGACCGATTGCGGCGTCGGAAAATCGGGCTCGCCCGGCCCGAGGTCGACGATGTCTACGCCCTGCGCTTTCAATTCCAGCGCACGGTTCATCACCGCCAGCGTCGGCGACACCTGCATCTCGGTGACGCGCCGCGTCAGCCGGATGCGGGGCTTGGTGATGACGTCGATTCCCATCAGGCGAAGCGCTCTCCGAGCGTCGTGCGCAATGCGCGCCAGGCCGGCGGAGCCTGCCGGCCGATTACCAGCCGGAGCAACTCAACGACGCACCACGCAAGATATACATAAATGATGGGACCGCGCCATGACGGCACCGCGAACTGCACCAGCCACAGAACGAAAAGGGCGGCGGCCTCATGCACCTTGAGCTGCAGGTTCAGCAGCAGCAGGAATCCGAGAAAGCTCTGCAGGATGGTGAGGAGGATTTCGTCGCGCTGGTGTACATCGAAAACGAGCGGCCTCAATTCGCCGGCGCTGATCACGAAGAGGATCGGGATCATCGCCGAGAGAATGCTCCACTGATTGATGTTCGACGAGACCATGTTCATCAGCGCAACGTTGGCCGTCTTCACTTTGCGCGCCCAGTAGAACGCGCTCAGTTTTTCCGGGAACTCGGAGAGAAACGGCGCGACCCATTGCACGAAGACGAACGTTGAGACGCCGAGCGAGGTGGCGATGGCCAGCATCGAATTCAAGAACGGATGCGCTGCAAAAAAAAGAATCGCGCCGCCGGCAATGAAAAGGATCCAGATCGACGCGTTGCGCCGCTTCGGCGGCATCTTCAGAATCGTGCGCGGGATAACGCCGAGGTCTTCGAGCGCTTCGCCTGCGTCATCGCGCGGCGGAATCTTCCAGAGGATGAAGAGATAGAGCACGTACGACGCGGTCAACGGAATCGAGTCCCAGATCGAGAGCGTGCCCTTCCACCAGATGAACGTGAAGTAGGCGATCGGCAGGAAGAGGCCGAAGACTTCGACGGAGTGCTCCGCATCGAGCTCGACGCTGATGAACTTTCGTTCGCGTTTCCAACCGAACGCCGCCGCGACGAAGTAAATCATCGGCCATCCGAGTCCTACGAGGAGCCGCAGACTGCCGGTGAAGTTGGCGATGGCGAGGTGCGTCTGGCTCGGATCTTTACCGGCCTGCCAGGCGATCACCGCTTCGACCGCGAACTCGGGCAGCGTCTGCAGCCACGCCAGAATCGCCAGCGCCAACCCCTGCGCCATCAGAAACTGCGCGGCTTCGGCGGCCCACGCGATGACGAACGCAGAGAGCAAGATGCTTGGGAAGGTCCAGAGCGCTGACCATGCAGCGGCCGAGGCAGCGGTGGTCGCTTTGATGAGTTTCAGTATCATCGGCCGCCAGGAGCGCGCATTCTAATTGATGACGATCAGCAGCCGGCAGAACCCCTGGTTCAAGCGCATCCGCGAAGCGATCCGCGATCATGCCGGCGAAATCGTGATCGAGGGTCCAAAGCCTGTCGCGGACGCAATCGCAGCGGGCTGGAAGCCGATCAAAATCATCGAGCGCGACGTCGACTTTTCATCCGCGATCTTCGACGCGATCGCGGAAACGAAGTCGCCGCAGAACGTGATCGCGCTCTTCGAACGGCCCCGATTTGATCTGCAATCGCTTTTCGCGCGCGAGTCGTCGATCGTGATCGCGCTGGACGGCGTGCAGGATCCCGGTAACGTCGGCACGATCGTTCGGCTCGCCGCGGCGTTCGATGCGAACGGCGTTGCGCTCCTCCCCGGCTGCGCGGACGCGTTCGGTCCCAAGGCGATCCGCTCCTCAGCCGGCGCGATCCTGACCGTCCCGGTGGTGAATTGCTCGATCGATGAGTTGCTCGCACAGGGATGGGACGTCATCGCCGCCGATACGCGAGGCGAGCTTGCCGATCCGCCTTTCGCAAAAGCGATTCTCGCGTTCGGCAGCGAGGGGTCAGGCCTTTCTCCCGCGCTCGCGAGCGTCGCGCGAATGATCGCCATCCGCATGTCGCCGCGGATCGAATCGCTGAACGTAGCGTCGTCAGCCGCGATCCTGCTCGCTCGGAGCTACGAACTCCGATGACAGGCAAACTCCTCATCGTCGGCACTCCCCTCGGCAACCTCGGCGATTTTCCGCCGCGCGCGACCGAGGCGCTGAAGTCGGCGGATCTCATCCTCTGCGAAGACACGCGCCACACGCGCAAGCTCCTGACGCACTTCGGCATCGAACGTCCCACCGATCGTTTCGACGAGCACACCGAGGAGGAGAAGGCGCGCGGATTCGC
>JAFAOU010000247.1 GCA_019247495.1 Acidobacteriota bacterium | reverse complement strand
ATTCCTGCTGTGCGCACTCGAGGCTCGTGTTGCGGAAGCGAACGTTGACGTTACTCCACCGGAGCACGCCACGCTAGACCACTATATTGAATCGGAGTTGGTGAACCTCGTCACTTTGCGCGACGTGGCCGAGCTTGAAATGTACATTCCCGGTTTCGCACAAGCTGTTCAAGAGTGGATCGCCGACATGCGCGAATAACGGGCGGCGCTACCTTTGGTGTGAAGCTGGCACGGCCCGGCTTCGGCCCGCATGTCCTGTCTTTTCGCATCTTGAGATCCTTCGGCGCGCTACGCCGCCTCAGAGCGTGTGAAGAAATCGGCTCGTTCAGCCGCGGAGCGGCGGTACTTCGTTAGCCCGGCGCGTAAGCGCCGGGAATCCGAGACGCACAAGAATGTGAGCCGCGGAGCGGCGACATTTCGTTGGTGCATGTGTCGCCGCTCCGCGGCTCAGATTACGCAAACGCTCAGATTCCCACGGCTTACGCCGTGGGCTAACGACATCTCGCCGCTCCGCGGCTGACGTGTGATTGCTTCACATCCTCTCAGGATGACGGGTTGTTCAGAGGCTGCCTAGGCGGCAAGGGCGCCGAGGAGCGCTTCGATCGTGTCGATCACCTCGGCGCCGTGCGCTTGGATCGGGAAGGAGAGGACGCCGTTCGGGGAGAACTTGATGTTCGGGTTCTCCTGGATGAGCGCCAGAAGCTTGTTCGGGTCGATCCGCGCTTTCTGGGTCAGCTTGATGACGCCGCGCGCTCCTTCGCGGACGATGCTGATGACGCCGAGCTGCTGGGCGAAGTGCTTCACCTTGACGAAGTGGAAGAGGTTCTCGACGTTGGCCGGCAGGGCGCCGAAGCGCTCGCGCATCTCGCCGCGGATGTCGTCGAGGCGGACGTCCGTCGTGGCCGAGGCGATCTTCTTGTAGAACGTCATCCGGAGGTTCTCGTCGGCGATGTAGTCGTGCGGGATGTAGATGTCGACGCCGAGGTTCATCGAAGTGGAGACCTCCTCCTCGATCTTCTCCCCCTTCAGCTCGCGGATCGCCTCCTCGAGGAGCTTCGTGTACATCTCGAAGCCGACCGCGGCGATCTCGCCCGACTGCTCGCCGCCGAGGATGTTGCCGGACCCGCGAATCTCGAGGTCCTTCGCCGCGATGCGGAAGCCGGCGCCGAGGTCGGAGAACTCCTGGATCGCGGCCAGGCGCTTGCGCGCGTCGGAGGTCAGGATCTTGTCGCTCGGCACGAGCAGGTAGCAGAACGCCAGCCGATCGCTGCGCCCCACGCGTCCTCGGAGTTGATAGAGCTGCGAGAGCCCGAAACGCTCTGCGTGATTGATGAGGATCGTGTTGCAGGCAGGGATGTCGATGCCGTTCTCGATGATCGTCGTCGCCAGCAGCACGTCGTACTCGCGCTGGATGAAGGCGAGCATCGCCCGCTCCAGCTCGCGCTCCTCCATCTGCCCATGGCCGACGATGACCTTGATGCCGGGCACCAGCTTCTCCAGGTACTCCTTCATTCCATAGATCGACTCGACACGGTTGTGCACGAAGAAAATCTGCCCGCCGCGGCCGACTTCGAACTCGATCGCCTCGCGGATGAATTCGTCCGTGAACGACACCACCGCGGTCTGAATCGCCAGCCGGTCCTTCGGCGGAGTCTCGATCACCGAGATGTCGCGGATGCCGACCAAGGACATATGCAGCGTGCGCGGAATCGGCGTGGCCGACATCGACAGCACGTCGATCGCCTTCTTCATCTGCTTAAGTTTTTCCTTCTGTCCGACGCCGAAGCGCTGCTCTTCGTCGATCACCAGCAGTCCGACGTCTTTCAGCTTGATGTCCTTCGAAAGGACGCGGTGCGTGCCGATGATGACGTCGATCTCGCCGCTTTCGAGCTTGCCGAGGATCGCCTTCTGTTCTTTGGCGCCGTAATACCGCGACATCAGCTCGATCGTCACCGGGAACGACGCGAAGCGCCGCAGGAAGGTGCGGTAGTGCTGATAGGCGAGCACGGTGGTCGGCGCCAGGACGACCACCTGCTTCCCGTCCATCACCGCTTTGAACGCGGCCCGCATCGCCACCTCGGTCTTGCCGTAGCCGACGTCGCCGCACAGCAGCCGGTCCATCGGTTTGCGCGACTCCATGTCCGACTTCACGTCGTCGATCGCCGATTCCTGATCTTCCGTCTCGTCGAATTCGAACGCATCCTCGAACTCGAACTGCCACGGCGAGTCCTTCGAAAACGCGTGCCCCTGCACCATCTGCCGCGTGGCGTAGAGCTTGAGCAGCTCGTCCGCCATGTCGCGCATCGCCTTCTTGACCGACGCCTTCGTGCGCGCCCACGCCGTGCCGCCGAGCTTGTCCAGCTTCGGCTGCGTGTCCGCTCCGCCCGAGTATTTCTGGATGAGATTGAGGTTCTCCATCGGCATCAGCAACTTGCCGCCGCCGGAGTACTCGATCTCCATCACCTCGCGCTCGTTCGCTCCGAACGGGATGCGCTGCAATCCATGAAAGCGCCCGACGCCGTGATCGACATGGACGATGTAATCGCCCACCTTCAGATCCCGCAGATCCGTCACGAATGCCTCGGAGGCCCGCTTCTTCCCGCCGACGCGCGTCGAAGTGGGAGGCTCGAACAGGTCCCACTCCGAGTAAACGGTGAGGTTCAACTCCTCGAAGTCGAATCCCCGAGGAAGCGCGCCATCCGCGATGACGATCTCCGCCTGCAGATCGTCGCTCGCCGCGACAAACGGAACGTCAAACTCCTTGAGCAGCCGCTCGACCTTCTCCCGTCCGCCTTTTGTCGCGGCGAAGAACACTTGACGCCGCCCGCTCTCATGCCCCCGCTTCACATCGGACGTGAACTCCGGCAACCGGTTCGTATACCGATCCACCTGCGGCGCCCGAAGGCGAAACTCCTCGAACTCCCGGAGCGCCGGCGTCTCGCCGGCTGGCTCGGCGGCGTCTCGCCGCCGCTCGGACGACCGCCCAACATGCACCTCCGAAAACGCCAGCCTCGCCGCCCCCAAGAACCCCAACACCTCGGGACCCGCCGTCGTCAACTTCTCAGGCGGATACACCGCCCGCCCTTTCTCCGCCGCCGCGTCGTACTCCATCCGCAGCACCGACTCGAACTTGGCCACATTCGTCGTGATCTGGTCCGGCTCGATCAGCGCGAACATCCACTCCGCCGGATGGAGGTACTCCAGAAACGACACCGTCTCCGCCGCTACCGGCACGTAATGCTCGATCCCCGGAAACGTCCCGTTCTCGTTCAGCCGGTCGATCTTGTCCGCGACGTCGCGCTTGAACAGCGGATCCATGAAGTCGAGCGACAGCCGCCGCGCCAGCGCCGACCGCATCGCCTTCGTCACCGCAAACTGCCCCATCGGCAGCACGCTCACCGGACCGCTCTCATCCTCCGACCGCTGCGTCTCGACGTCGAACCACTTCAGCGAATCGACGGTGTCCCCAAACAACTCCACTCGAACCGGCTTCGCCGTATTCGGCGGAAAAAGATCGAGGATGCCGCCCCGAAACGCGAACTCCCCCGCCTCCCCGACGAGGTCCGTCCGCACGAAGCCATTCTCGACCAACCGCTCCAGCAGCTCCCGCATCTCCAGCTCATCGCCCTCGGCAATTCGCACAATGCGCGACGCAAACTCCTCCGGCCGAGGCAGCCGCGAAAACAACGCCCGCGCCGGCACGATCAGAATCTCGACGCTGCGGTCGATCAGCATCCCCAGCGCCCGAATCTCGTTCCGCACGACCCCAAGCGACGGCGCCAGATCCTGATACGGCGACAACGAAGGCGACGGATACGCCGACACACACCGCGCCTCGTGATGAAACAACCTCAGCGAAGCCTCGAAGTCATCAATCGCCGCATCCCCAGGAACGACGATCGCGATCCGCTTTTTCGTAGTGTCTTGCAACGTAGCCAGACACAACGCCCGCGCCTCGACCGCCGCCCCAGTGACGTCGACACGCCCCTCCTCGACGCGCTTGCTGATCCTCCGAAAGGCCTTCGTCTTCGCCAACTCCGCGCGGACGCGGGCGGTCAGGGTGGGGGAGGGAGGCATGGGAGGGGGATTCTAATGCGGGAGCTCAGGTGAACAGGAACACCGGATCGCGAAAGAGAGGATTCTGCATCCCACCTTTTCTCAAGCTCGGTGTCTTAAAAGACGGACTGAAAGGAGCTGGGAAATGGCGAGGCGTTACAACGGGCATATGAACGGCGAGCAGTACCTCGGCAACAAGGCCAAGAAGCAGGTTCACGATCTCGATAACGAGAAGACCGGCGCAAATGAGTGCCAAATCGATGAGATCATTCGCGCCGGAAACGACACGCCATTCTCTTCGCTCGCCGCAGCACACGGGGCTGGCTATGCGGACTGCGATTATTGCTTGAAATGATGCTTGCGGTTGTCAGTTGCGGCTACGTCATGATCGGCACTTCGGTCGCGATCATGGTCGCGATTGGTGTGTAGAGGTCCACTTCCAATTCAGAAGCACTGATCGAAACGACAAGCGAATAGTCAACGCTATCGTTCCCGCGTTTTAGATGGGGCTTCTCCTTCCACCATCCGCCTACAGGGAACACCGCAATGTGTTCCCTGTCGGCCAGCTGCGCGGCCGGACCCCGCCAGCGGTCGGAGTGAAGAGAACCTTTTGTTCGAAGCCGCGGACCGAGATCCCATTTCGGATCGTCCGCTGAAGTCATCAGTACTTGTGATTCGTCCTCTTCGCGTGCAATCAGATTTACGCGACTGCGAAATCCGTCCAGCAACTCTTCCGGCATTTGCATTTCGAACCGAAGCCCGTGTGAAGCATAACGGTGTCGACGCGCCCAACCTCGACGCGCTGGGTTTGGTTCGACGAAATACGAAAGCGTTACTCGCAGCTCAACCTCGCTATCGCCGAGATCACGTAGAAGTTCCGATGGCCAAGGCAGCCGATGCAGGTGCATCTCGTTCAGCGATATACCGCTGCGCCCCTGCGCGAATGGTTGAATGGTCGATTCGGCAAGTAGCGTCACCTGATTCGAGGCGCTCCATCGTGCGCGCTCGATAGATGGGACACCAAAGCCACAATGACGAATCAACCGCTCGGTTGCCGTTCTCGAGGTGCCTCCGTAGGTCTCTCGCATCACATTTGTCCATGAGGCGGAGTGAACGAGGAGAGCGCGAATTGTTTCGGGCCGCAGATGCGGATACTCAGTTTCCAGCGTACCGCCGAATCGCGCTCCGAGAGCACATGCGGCACTTGTCTCACCAGTCGTTCTGAAGAGCCTCTCTTCCGGCCTGCTGTGCGTCGTTAGAAGCGCAAGTGAGTCAATTGTGTCGGACTGCGATCCGATCGCGTCGGTCGCTGCATTCCCTCCCTCGAACACTACATCTGGCTTAAGTGGCCATGTAGTAGACCATGCGCACGACGTGCTCGTAAGCGGGCTGAGGTCGCCCGGCCGCGCGACCGCGTGCCATTCGTCGAAGAACTCCTCATCAATCTCCCACTTCTCGGTGAAGGCACCTACCGTAATTGCGTTCCAAGCCTGAGCAGGATCATGAATTTCTTCCGTTGAGAGATGCGAAGGATGGCTGCTCCAAGCTTCCCGCGACCAATTGTTTCCGGCCGAAACGATGAAAAGTCGTTTGGGTCCCCCGTCAACAGCGCAAGCTAAACGATCGATCTCAGCCGACCACGAGGTGGGACGGCCACGATCTCCCATCACAGGAGCTGTCACAGTTAAGGCGAACACACGTCGTCGCTCTGGCGCGACGATCTCCACGAGGCTCACCGCGTCGCGCGTAATCACGCCATGCAGATCACGCTGAACTCCGCCAGCCCCGGGGTAGATCTTCACCGACTCCAAGACGCTCTCTACAACAACGGGGCCGTTGCCTCGGAAGACTTCACTCAAATCGCCGAAAAGCGCCAATCCCGCCATCATCGTCCCGTGGCCTTCGGTGTCGTCGATACGCCATTCTGGACGGGCCGCGAGGACTGCTTCCGGATCAATGAATGGCGAAAGCAGGGGATGAGCATGTGTGACTCCTGAATCGAGCAAGCACACTGATGCTGGGTCGTCCACAGTAATGACGCGTCCTAGTAAATCGATCGACCATTCGCGAGCGTCTGGACCGCGCAACTCCGCATAAAAGAGCGGCGCATCTTTTGCGCGGCGCAACTCGGCGATTTCGTCTAGGACATCGACCGAAGCGGCTAGTTGCGCGATCGTCCCGGTGACGAGGAAGACGTGACGATCAGGGAAAACCAGGAACTTCTCGGAAACTGAAAGGCCGATGATTTTGGCTCTCTCGATGAATGCGGTCGTTGTAGCCGCCGCACGCGTCCACACCTCGAATCGAGCGCTTAGGCCATCCGCGGGTAATGCCGCATCATCCGTCCACAAATCGGCCAACACCGCGAGACGGATCTCCGAGATGATTGAGATGAGGCGCGAGTTCGCGGGGTTGCCAGACAAAGTATCTGCGAAGGAGTCTGCGTACGCGCGCAATTTTCGTTCGAAGATGTGGAGCTTGCCGGCCGGCACGTATACTGTCACGCGAACTGCTTCAGCAGTCCTTTGAGTCGCGACGATTTCGATGCCTGCCTTTCGGTGTTCCAGGGAGGTGATGTTCTCCTCAAACCCAGGCTCTACCTCAAAAAGAAGATGCACACCTTCCTTGGCTCCAACGCTGATTGCTACAGCGGACCTTTGATGCTCGTCCGCTAGGCGCATCGCCTCTCTCAGTTCGCTCAAGAGTTTTGCGGCATGCGCGTCACGATCACGCTTCGGCAGCGGCGGTGGCTCGATTTTCAGTGGCGGTCGTTGATACCGTTCAGCCGAGGTGGCGCCCCTTAGGATTAGGTGAGGTAAGCGAGTGACGGGCACGCCTGACTAATTTCCTTATCCGGCAGCGGATTGCGATTTTGCTCGTTTTCGCTCTTCAATTGACGCTCGTAGTTGATCCGTATCGATCGCGTCACGATCAGCAAGTATCGCCGCTTTCGCCGCATCATCGCAGGCTTTGATGATCTCTGCGTAGCTCAGCCCAGCGGAGAGCGACGCAACGGCATCCCAGTTCACTTGGCTCGTATCGAGAGTGGAAAAGCGTCCACGCAACGCGCGCTTCGCTAAATCAATGGAAGGGAAATCGTAATCAAGGACATCATCAAAACGTCTTGATAACGCGCGATCGAGAAGCTCGGGATGATTTGTTGCGGCTACGACTAAAGATGACGGGTCCATCTCTTCGAGCAACGACAGGAACGAATTGAGGATGCGTCGCACTTCTCCTACATCGTTAGAAAACGTCCGTTGGCCGCCGATTGCGTCGAACTCGTCGAAGAGATATACCCCTTGCGTTCGCCGCATTGCGTCAAACACGAGACGAAGTTTGGCAGCGGTTTCACCCATGAACTTAGTGATCAGACCGTCTAGCATGATGGAAAAGAGGGGAACGCGAAGTTCGCCCGCCAACGCACGCGCTGTCATCGTCTTGCCTGATCCCGGTGGGCCAACGAGTAGGAGTTTCGATCGAGGAAACAATCCGTGCGACCGCAGCTTCGCATCCTGCCGATGCTCGTGAAGAACGCGGCGCACTCGTTTCTCGAGATCCTTCGGCAAGATGACATCTATGAGGCGGACATCGGGATACGTAACCGACAGCAGGCCCGCGAGCTCCCCACGGGGCTGCGCAAGCGGAGTCGGTAACCGATGCTGATGCTCGACGACCGAGCGCTGCTTTCCGCGGATCGAATCGATGAGTTTCCTGAGGTCGGTCGCAAGCTTTCCATGCCCTAGATGGGCCTCATGGGCAGCCATCTGCAGCGCGACGGAGTAGAGACGTTGATCGTCGCCTTCTTCAAGGCTTTTTAGCAGCGCTTTGAGCTGCGCACCCGTCGGCATTCTGTGTATTCCTGAACTATTCTAGCTGAATGCTCGATGCTTGGATCCCGCCGTTCGCTCGTTAGGAATGTCCAAATGTTCGTTCGCGCACAAGCTCACTACCTTAATCTTCCTTCCGGGATTTCGGCGAGACCCGGGGTCTGCGGTCGAAGACCTTGATGAGTTCTGACGGATGACGGTTGAGAGCGTCGGCTAACCGCAGAAGCATGCCGAGGGTGGGTGTCGTTACTCCACGCTCGAGCTGGCTGATGAAGGGAGTGCTCGTTCGTGCTTTCTCGGCGAGTTGCGCCTGCGTCAGTCCGCGAGCTGTTCTAAGCCCCCGCAGGTGAGCGCCAAATACTTCGCCTTCGTCGCGGGGAGTGAGCGTCAAGCGTGCTGCTCCCATTGACAAAGGCGCGATGCGAATATAGTATATATCATCTAATGCAGGAGCCGCCTACCATGATCCCAGCCGACCTCCACAGCATCCGCCGCATCTTCCTCACCCCTCGTCCGAACGTGCCGCTCATGACGGCGGCGGATTTGTTGGGGATGTCGCTGCGGGAGCTGAAACGGGACATTGCGGATGGGGTGATTGTAGCGGTTTCGACTGCCATGGGGACGAAGGTGGCGAAGAGGAGCTGATCGCGACGGCGATGCGGCTCTGGGATCAGTCGGCGATCGAAGAGGCGCTCGGCGATGACGCCCCTCGGCTGATCCCCGAGGCCATCCGCCTCGTCGAGTTGCGCGCCTGCGTTCCGCGGTATCAGCGCGACGTTCTTCGCGAGCTGGCTCGCCGCGACGGGACATCCATCGACGCCGTGCTGACGCGCGAGCTCGAGGATGTGGTTTCGTCGCATGCGGAGGAGTTGGCGTCAGTGCTGCCGGATTTGCCCGCCGCGCTGGCGTGGCCTGGAGTGGTGGCGTGACGGCGTAGTACGGCCTATCCCACGAACTACTTTTTCGGCGTCCGGCGCGCGATCGCTGCCTCGCGAATCATTTCGCCGGCGTCGGCGCCGAGGACCTCGGCCACCTCCAGGATCAGGGAGAGGCTGGGAACGTTTCCGCCTGCTTCGACTACGCCCAGGTATTGAGCGTTCATCCCGGCGCGCTGGGCGAGCTTGCGCAGAGTCCATCCGCGCGCCTGCCGCTCGCGGCGGAGAATCGCGCCGAAGACGACGGCATCGGGATCGGGTCTCCGGGATAACGTCATCGCTTCAATGTTAGAGCTGCGGCAGGGAAGCCGAAAGGTATTTTCCGTGGGCGATATATCCAAGGACTTTTGAGTCGAGGCCGAATCTCTCCCGCAAAACAAGAAATTAAGCTCAGATACCTCCATGGAGGTTTGTTTCGTCTCCGTTCGGTTAAACCGCTCGGATGCCGAGCCTGTTCAAAAGGTCTGGCCCCTTCCGCAAAAGGCCATGGACTTATCGAAGAGAGGAAAATCCCTTTCGGAAAAGATCATCAGTCGCATGGGATACCGCCATGGATGAGTTGTCGATGTCGGCGAGCATTCGTTTAAGGGGGACCATCTTCTTCGAAGGCTGATTCTTCCGGTGTGAGAGGGCTATGGCCTTTTCACGCGGAGCCGCGGAGGCGCGGAGAAAGGCCAGGAACTCCGCGACTCCGCGTGAAAAACGTTCGCGCGCAGTGTAAAGTGACGCGGAAAAGTGTCTTATCTCGTCACTTTGCTGTTTTCCGGCTCCCTCTGCGGCCGAACGTCAAGACGACGTCGGTTCGGCATTCCGGGACGCGCGTAGGGTCATGGCGATGGCAAAACGTCGCGATCGCAGTGATCAGCTCCGGCAACTCGCCGAGGTGATTTTCCGGCTCATGCGCGAGTATGAGTTGGCGACGACCAGCCGGCTGAAAGTGGGCGGGCCTGTGGGGCGGATCCTGAAGCATCTCCCCGAATGGCGTGCGCAGCGCAAAGGGAACGAGGAAGGCGGCCGCAAGGCGAAGGAGCCCTCCTACTTCACGATGCTGGAGGCCGCCAACGAGCTGAAGGTTCCGATCTGCGCGTTCTCACCGACGATCGAGCATCAGCCGATCACCGATCCGCAGAGGAAGGTGCTGACGCTTTTCGCGCGCTGGACGCTTGCGAATTTCGCGCGCCGTCCCGAGGAGCGCGCGGCGTATACGAGCGACTTCGAGGATTTCGAGGCGTATGTGACGATCCGGAAGCAGGCCGACAGGCTCGCCGCCAGCCAGATCGGTACCGACACGCAGATCGAGCGGGAGGAGGTCGAAGTGCTCGAATCGATCCGCGGAATCGGTACCGACCGCCTGCAGGTCACGTACGTTCGCGGCAACTCGATGGCGGAGCGGCTCCATGACGGCGATCGCGTCCTGGTCGACGTTCACGAACGAACCCCTCAGAACGGCGACATCGTCGCCGTCGACCGCGGTCACCTCGGCCGCACGATCGGCTATTGGCGCCACGCCGGAAAGCGCTATCTCCTCGAGAAGGAGAGCGAACCGACCATCGACCTCGGCTCCGCCGACGATTTCACCATCCTCGGCACGGTCAAGGGCATCGTCTGGGCGCCGCTCGCTCCGCGCCGGCAATCGCGGTGAGAAAGAACGATCCGCAGATTCACGCAGATTCACGCAGATTGAGACCGTTCATCGTTTCTCCATCTGCGTAAATCTGCGTCATCTGCGGATGTATCCTTGCCACATGGATCCGAAGGAAATTGTGCATTCCGATCCTGAGATCGTCAGTGGGACTCCCGTTTTCGTCGGCACGCGCGTCCCCGCGCAGGCACTGCTCGATTACCTCGCGGGCGGCGAGACGATCGAAGAGTTTCTGGACGACTTCCCAAGCGTCTCTCGCGAACAGGCAATCGCCTTTCTCGAAGAAGCCGGACGGGCGCTGCTGGCGCGGATCGCGTGAGAGGCCAGTTGGCGCGAGGGCATCCGCGCCAGGCTTACCTCCGCGTCGCGATCTCCGTTCCCGGAACGCTCGCGCCGCCGTGGACGGCCCAGCGGCCGTCGAGCGTGCCGTCGGAGCGTTGGCGGTAGGAGGCCACGCCGAACCAGGACCGGTCGCCGCCGGTGTAGGCGACCGACAATGTGTCGTTTACCACGATTCCGACGCCGGTGTAGTGCTCCTTGGCGATCCACCAGCTGACGTCGTAGACATCGCCGCGCGGGGCGATGGTGAGACGTCCGGTGTAGGCGCCGACGCCGGGATTCGTGCCGGCGACGGAGTACGTTCCTGACCATCCGGACCTTGCCTGCATCGAGAATCCGGCGCACAACAGGGCTACCGTGAAGAGGGCGATCGCTACACGTCGCATGACTGCCTCCTGATTTTTTGGGCAGTTTATAACGGCGTAGTGCGGACGTCCTCGTCTGCATCCGGCGGGCGTCTCGCCCGTCGGGGGTGTCTTTGACACGACGCTACTTGCGACTTACGTTCGCGCGGCAGGTTCAGAAACCACCGTCGGGCGGGACGCCACGCCGGACGCAGACGAGGACGTCCGCACTACGCTGCGCCAGCCAGGTAGCGCGCGAGGTAGACGGCCGTCCGGCTCTCCTTCGACTTTGCCACTTCCGTCGGCAGACCTGCAGCGACGACGTGTCCGCCCTCCTCGCCGGCGCCGGGACCGATGTCGATGACCCAATCCGAGCCGGCGACTACGCGCATGTCGTGTTCGACGACGATGACTGTGTTGCCGGCGTCGACGAGGCCGGAGAGTTGCGTCATCAGTTTTTCGACGTCGGCGGGGTGGAGGCCGGTGGTTGGTTCGTCGAGGATGTAGAGCGTGTTGGCTCGGCCGATTCGTTGGAGCTCGGTGGCGAGTTTGATGCGTTGGGCTTCGCCGCCGGAGAGCTCGGTGGCGGGCTGGCCGAGGCGGATGTAGCCGAGGCCGACTTCGCGCAGGACGGAGAGCGCGCGATGGACGTGCGGCTCCTCGGCGAAGAACTCCCACGCCGCGTCGACCGTCATGCCGAGCACCTCGGCGATGTTTTTTTCGTTGTAGGTGATCTCGAGCGTCTTCGCGTTGTAGCGCGCGCCGTGGCAGGTGGGGCACGGCGCATAGACGCTCGGGAGGAAAAGCAGCTCCACCATCACGAAGCCTTCCCCCTCGCACGTCTCGCAGCGGCCTTTCGCGACGTTGAACGAAAAGCGGCCGGCGTCGTAGTGGCGCGCTCGCGCGGCTTTCGTCGCGGCGAAGAGTTTGCGGACGTGGTCGAAGAGGCCGGTGTACGTGGCCAGGTTCGAGCGCGGCGTGCGTCCGATCGGCTTCTGATCGACGCGAACGAGTCGCTTGATCTGCTCCATGCCGGCGACGATCTCGCCTCCGATCGTCTTGACGACCGGCGCGAGCGCGTCGGCCTCGTCGACTTCCGATTCGAGCTCGTGTCCGAGGCAGTCGGCGATCAGCTCGACGAGAACCTGGCTGACGAGGCTCGACTTGCCGGAGCCGGAGACGCCGGTGACGGTCGTGAAGACGCCGAGGGGGAACTCGGCATCGAGCTCGTGAAGGTTGTTGCGCGTCACGCCTTCGAGGCGTAGCCAGCCTTTTGGTTTGCGGGTGTCGGGTGTCGGGGGTCGGGTGTCGAAGCCCGAAAGTAATTCTCCGACTCCCGACTCCCGACTCCCGGCACTCGATCGAAACAGATGCGCGCGCGTTTGCGACGTTTCAATCTTCGCAAGTCCCGCCGGCGGACCGCTGTAGAGAATCTCGCCTCCGTGCTCGCCGGCGTTCGGTCCGACGTCGACGATCCAGTCGGCGTGGCGGATGACGTCGAGCTCGTGCTCGACGACGAAGAGCGAATTGCCGGACGCTCTCAGTTTGTCGAGCGCGCGCAGCAACGCCTCGGTATCGGCGGGATGGAGGCCGGCCGAGGGTTCGTCGAGCACGTAGACGACGCCGAAGAGATTCGAACGCACTTGCGTGGCCAGCCGCAGCCGCTGCAGCTCCCCGGGAGAAAGCGTCGGCGTGCTGCGTTCGAGCGAGAGATAGCCGAGTCCGAGGTCGAGGAGGATTTCGATCCGCGCGCAGAGGTCGTACGCGATGCGCTGCGTGACGATCGCTTTCTCCGGATGTCCGGCCGACGCTTTCGATGCGGTCGTGCCGTCCGCGTACGGACGCGTCACCGTCGCCAATCGCGCCAGCGGCAATGACGAAATCTCGGCGATGTCGTAGCCGGCGAACTTTACCGACAGCGATTCGCGGCGCAGACGTTTGCCGTGACACAACGGACAATCGGCGCTGAGCATGTAGCGCGCGGCGCGCTTCTTCATCAGCGGACTTTGCGTATTCGCAAACGTGTGCAGCACGTGCCGCCGCGCGCTGGTGAAGGTGCCCATGTAGCTCGGCTCTTCCTTCCTTTTCAACGCGCGCCGCGTCTCCTCGGGCGTGTATCCGGCGTAGACGGGAACGGTCGGCTGATCGTCGGTGAAGAGGATCCAGTCGCGATCCTTCCGCGGCAGATCGCGCCACGGACGATCGACGTCGTAGCCGAGGGTGACGAGGATGTCGCGCAGGTTCTGGCCGTGCCACGCTGGCGGCCAGGCGGCGACGGCGCGCTCGCGAATGGTGAGCGAATCGTCCGGCACCATCGACTTCTCCGTCACCGTGTACACGCGCCCGAGGCCGTGGCACTCGGGACACGCGCCCTCGGGTGTATTCGGCGAGAACGACTCCGCGTATAAGAGCGGCTGATTGCGCGGATAGTCGCCGGCGCGCGAATAGAGCATCCGCAAGAGATTCGAAAGCGTGGTCACGCTGCCGACCGAGGAGCGCGTCGTCGGCGATCCGCGCTGCTGCTGGAGCGCGACCGCAGGCGGCAGTCCGATGATGTCGTCGACCTCCGGAACCGCCATCTGATGGAAGAGTCGCCGTGCATAAGGCGACACCGACTCCAGATACCGCCGCTGCGCCTCGGCATACAACGTCCCGAACGCGAGCGACGACTTCCCCGATCCCGACACCCCCGTGAACACGACCAGCGAGTCGCGCGGAATGTCGACGTCGATGTTCTTGAGGTTGTGCTCGCGCGCCCCGCGCACGTGGACGAAGCGGTCGTGAAGGTGATCAGTCACGCTCCGCGTTGTTCGCGTTCTGTGCCACTCTCAGTAGCCGTCGGCGAGCAATCCGCGATTGATCGGAGCGCTGGCGTCCTCGCCGGCTGGCCTGGCTGCGTCTCGCTGCCGACCCGGCACCCGCGCAAGTCTCTCATTCGGCGGCGGGGACGCCGCCGAGCCAGCCGGCGAAGACGCCGGCGTTCCGGCCGCGAGATTTCTGTAGCATTCATCATGCGCAAGGCTCAGTTCGTCGTCGGGATGGTCATGGTTCTCGCGTTCCTGAGCAGCGGCGCCTACATGCACCTCCGGCTGCACCACCTTCACCAGACGCCGGACGCGCAACGCATGGTCTATCGCGCGTCGCACATCAACATGCTGTTGATCGGCGCGCTGAATATTGCCAGCTCGCGGCGCGCGCGGAGTGCGGAGCGAGCCGCGATTCTCATCGACCGCCTGACGGCGATGCTCGCAATCGCTGCCGCGGCATTCTTCGTCGCAGCGTTCGTCCGCGAGCCGCTCTACGCGCACTTGTATCGTCCGTGGACCAGAGTGGCGGTCTACTGCACGTTCGCCGCGGCGATCGTCGACATCATCGCCATCGCTTCGAAACGCGTGACAAATGGCACAGCGGCGGAGCGCTGATCCCTGTATCTTGGCGCAAGTCCCTCTTTCTGAACTCGTCCGTCCATCCTCACATCGCAACGAAGGAGCATTGATGTTCAAGGGAGTTTGTGTGTCTACGTTGTTCGTAGTCTTCATCGCGGGTGTCGCCTCGGCCGCGACGTTCACCGTCACCAACACCAACGCGACCGGACCGGGATCGCTCGTCGACGCCATCAGCCAGGCGAATGCGTCCGCCGGTCCGCACACGATCAACATCACCGCCTCGGGGACGATGAGCGTGACTACGCCGCTGGTCCTGACGCAGCAGATGACCATCAACGGGCCGGTGGCGACGCCGCCGGTGTTCACGATCGATGGCGGCAACGCCACGCGGCTGATCCAGGTTTCGGCGTCGGCAGCGGGACCGATGACGCTCACCGGCATCACGCTCACGCACGGCAGGGTCGACTCTGCGAAGGGCGGCGCGATCGACGTTCCGGCCGGCCGGACGCTCAATCTCACGAACTGCCTGGTCACGGCAAATTCGACGACAGGGACGTCCTCCGCGGACATCTTTCTCTCGGCGGGCGGCGCGATCAGCGTCGCCGGAACGCTGAACGTTCAGTTCTCCTTTATTTCCGACAACTCCGCGACCGGCCCAGGCGGCGCGATCTACTCCGCGGCAACGGCGACAGTGTCGATCGCCGGCTCGCAGCTCACCGGCAATCAGGCCTCCAACTTCGCCGGCGCGATGTATTGCAGCGCTTCGGTTCTGATCACGATCACGAACACGACGTTCTTTGGCAACCAGTCCGGAACGGGAGGAAGCGGCGCCATCGGTTTCACAGACACGAAGGCGGTGATCCGCGGATGCACGTTCTCCGGTAACGCGACGCTCGGCGCCGGCGGTGCGATGGTTACGAATTCCCGGACCGGAGAAGCCATCGGCATCGAAAACTCCACGTTCAGCGGGAACTCGGCAGATTTCGCGGGCGCGTTCTATGCGCAAGCCGGTACGACGGATCTTCGCAACGTGACCATCACCGCGAACACCGCGCACCGCTCCGGCGGCGGATTCAACAACCCCGGGCACGTCATCCTGCTGCGAAACTCGATCGTTGCCGGCAACACCGTCACGCAGTCCGGCGGCGCTGACTGCTCCGGCCCGGTCGATTCGAACGGCTACAACCTGATCGGCGACGCCAACGGTTGCACGGGCCTCGTCGCCACCGACATCACCGGAACGCTGGCCGCTCTCGCCCCGCTCGGCATCAACGGCGGCCCGACACTGACGCACCTTCCGTTCGCCTCCAGCCCTGCCTTCGAAGGCGGCAATCCCGCCGGTTGCCTCGGACTCAGCGGCGCGAACCTCACCGTCGATCAGCGCGGCTTGAGCCGTCCTTTCGGTCCTCGCTGCGACATCGGAGCGGTGGAGCTGCAGGTCGCTCCGCCGATCGTTCCGCCGCGGCATCGCGCCGCGCATCATTGATAGTCTCCACGATCTGTAGATGATCCACCGGCACCGCGTGATGCATGCCGAGGCCGCGCCTCGGCATGACGAATCGCCGCCGGCGGAAGTGCGATCGCACCTCGCCGCGATGCCATTCTGATCGCGGAGATGACGACCATGAACGAATACCAATTCACCGCCGAGGTTGCGCGTCAGACGCGAGTGCCGAACGCTGTCGAATTCTTTCGCGATGCGGCGGGAACGCTTCGCGAGCGCGCGTACGGCAACATCGTCGTGCACGCCAACTGGATGCCATTGGCCTCGGACGACGACATCGTGCGGATTGATCTGCGCGTAACCGGAGATTGCGCGGCGGCCGATATCCCGGCGTACGTCGAACTGTTCTTCCACGACGCGTTTCTTCTGTTCAACGTCGCGCTGCCCGGATCGTTCGGCGGCGCGATCACGGCAACGGGCGGCGAGTTTCGCGTGAACGACCTCTCCTTCGACGCCGCGCCGTTCGCCTGCGGAGCGCCGTCGATGCCGCTGCCCGAGGTCGTGGCGTGGTATCGCCCCGAAACGAATCAGATCGCCGCGACGCCGATGCAGACGGTGCTCTTTCATCTGCTCCACATCGGCCGCGGAGATCACGACGACTGGATGCAACGCGCGCGGCTGAACGAATGTCTGAAGGCGCTCGGCATCGACGAATCGATCGACGAGATCGCGGTCATTCACCCGATGCACGACGAGTCGCTCGACGCCCGTCTCGACGACAGCGCAACCGGCATCGTCGATCGCGCCATGGTCCGCGTGTTGACGGCGGTGCAGGCCGCCGCACGCGCTAGCTGACGATGCCGAATGCCTGCAGCGTATCGGCCGGCACGTCGTCGTGGACGACAACGCTGGGCCAGATGACGAGCGGCGGCGCCGCGATCAGTTGTTTCGGCAACTTCACGATGTGCAAATCATCGTAAAGATGGCCGCCGCAGTGCTGCGCCTGGCATCGCGACCGGATTCCTGGACCGCACTCGCGCCAGGGACAGGTACGGCCGAGGTAAGTGCCGGAGGCGTCGGCGAGAAAGACGTTCGCTCCGCGATTCATCGTCTGCGCATGTCCGGAGAGTTTCCGCGCCGCGGCGGCGACAGCCGGAACGGCCTCCTTCGCTGCGATCGTCACGAGCAGGTCGACACCATTCGGTTGCGGTTTCGGCGTCGCCAGCGATCCAATCAGCGCGATGCGCGCGACTCCGCGAATGTGTTTGGCGCGTTCGACGAACGTCACGGCGCCTTCGAGCAACTGCTGCCGCTCCACGAGGCGCGGCTGGTACGGCGGCAGCGGTTCGTAAAGTACGTTGATCCCCGCCTCGGCCAGAAACGCAACGATGTTCTCGCGACGCACCTGCTGCTCGAAATGGCGCCAGCGGTCCAATTCGCCCAACTCCTCCTGAAGGACGTCGCGAAACGCGCGAAACCCACCGCGGCGTAGCGCTAACGCATCGCGAAGCCGATATCGGAACTCTTCGTCCGAAACAGCGTCGATGAATCGTCGGGCGTCGTCAATCGAAGGACGAAACTCCTCAGGATCGAGTGAAACGAAACGCCCCGGCGGAGCCTCCTCCACCATCTCGATCGCGGCTTGCATCTCCTCGTCGACTTCCTCGTCGTACGCGTCTCCCGGCAGCGCGATGCACTTTCCGGATTCGGTATCGAGAACGTAATGAAACACATCGCGGCCCAGCTCGATCGCTTCCTCGAGCTCATTCATGTCGACGCGCAGGGTTTTGGTCATGGTGTGTGGTCAGAAGGGCGCTGTGAATGTCACTATCAGATCGTCCTCAATGAATGATCGCTGGATGTTGTCCGGCCGATCCGTTTCGAAGATGCTTCGATAATCCCTGAAGAAGATGAGGAATGCCTTTGAGAGCTTAGTCATGATGCGGTAGTCGCGCGCGGTGATCGGCAGCGGTTCCATGGCCCTGTCGAGACCAAACAGCGTCGGATAGGCTTGCGGTCCGGCGATCGGCCAGTGATGCTCTTTGATCTCGCGCATCATCGATGTTGGAAGTTCTTTCCTCGGCCCGAACGACATCGAACGGACCGAAAACCGATCCCTCGCCCGGCCCTTCGCCCGGCGAGTACCGAACGACAGATAGTCTTCGAGCGAGCGAAAGAGCAGCAGTCCGCTACTTTCTCCGGCGTTGCCGATCACCGACAGGCAAGCGCCTTTGACCCTCACCTTGGGGATGTCGACGCCGACGAGCTGATGGTCCTGAATGACTGTCCACGGTGCCGCGTAAAACAGAGACTGTGCCGCTTCGAAGAACTCAGCCGCGACATTCAGTGGAATGTTTCCGTCATCGAGATAGCTCGGCTGCATGTCGGCCGCCGTCTTTTCCTCGAGGTCCGCAAAGACTCGATCGAGCTCCGGGACAGGCGCCACAGTGACGGGGATTCCAGCCGTAACGCGCCGAAGCTCTTTGGCCAAACCCTCGCTCGGCACGCGGATCGAAGCGGGACGGGGCCGCAATCCGGTGTTCACTTGCTCCATCGCCTCCAGGAACACGTCGGCGAACGAAACTGCTTTTCGCGGATCGATGAGCGTCGCGCTGATGAGAAATCGCGTGGGTATCTCCATCCACAGCACGGCATCCGGCTGGAACCTCTCGTCACCTTCACGGATGATCGTGGCGACCGGGTAACGAGCTCCGAGCCATTCGATGATTTCGTCCGAGGGAGACACGCGCTGAACCTTGTAATGCGCCGGGGCTCGTGCGTCAACGGGCAGGCGAAAATCTGCCTGCCGCCCCAGGTCACTGCTTCGTCGCCATCTCCGCACGCAGCCGCTGTTCCTGTTCGCGCACCTCGGGCGTGAGCTCGTCGCCGAAGTCTTCCATCTCCATGATCGGACGGATCTCGAGATCGAAGTCGCCGCCCGAGGGATTGGGACAGCGCTTGGCCCAATCGATGGCCTCGTCCATCGACGCCACTTTCCACAGCCAGAAGCCGGCGATCTGCTCGCCCACCGGCGTGAACGGCCCGTTGACGACGCTCTTCGTTCCGCCGCCGAGGCGGACGCGTACGCCTTTCGAAGTCGGATGCAGCCCTTCGCCGGCCTGCATGACGCCGGCCTTCACCAGCTCTTCGTTGTACCGCCCCATCTCCGTCAGCATCGCTTCATCGTCCGGACCGTGACCGGCCTCAGAATCCTTGTTCGCTTTGACGATCACCATCACTCGCATCGCGTTCTCCTTAGATGGGTTTTAGGCGGCCGCCCGAAACGGTCGATGCACATTCCGAACCCTGCCGAACGTCGGCCGGAACGGCAACGACCAACTAGCCTCGGACGGCGCTCCGAAGATCGAACGCGCCTGCTCGATGGTCTCGTGGCGTGGTCGGCATTCTCAATGCCTATCCGGACATGATGAGGTGAGTGTGGGGCGGATCGCGGATAGCAGTTCGTCCTAGGGTTTCTTTGCTCCCGACTGGGCGGATGGGTAGGGATTCCTCCGTCTCCGTCACTCCTAGAGAGAGCGAACCCGCGGATAACTAAGGATTATCGTCATGCCGTCCCGATTCGAATACTTGTTTGTGCTACTCGTCTATCTCGGTGCTGGCGCGACGATCCTTTGGTCTCCGTTAAGACGGCTCCTCCGCACACGGTTGTTCTGGATGTCGGCAATCACATTCGAGGTGTTAGGGACAATCGTAGATTTGCTTGCGATTCGCTGGGGATGGTGGTCTTGGACAGCGGGGCGCGTGTGCGGACTGGGTGTGCTGGGGATTCCGATCGAAGAGCATATCGGCTTCTTCATCGGACACATGTTGGTCGTTGGGAGCTGGGAGATCGTCAGCGAATGACGTGGCCGGCATTCGTGCCACTCTTCGTCGGACTGACACTCGCAGCACTACTCGGCGCCCGGCGCCGCTTCGCCGGGAACTGGATACACATGGCACAGGTAACCGTCTTCGTTACCTGCATGACGTTTCTAATCGATTACCCGGCGGAACAACGCCACTTCTGGCGGTTCTCGAAGACGGCTGGATTTGCGCTCCTCGACACACCGGTCGAGAATCACGTATTCGTTGCTGCGTGCGCAATCGACATCATGATCGTCTTCCTGTCATTGCAGCATTATCTTGGCGGTAATAGTCACGTAGGCGAACCGCCAGGGCAGCGGCGAGGAGGATGACGATCATCACGGCGAATATGTACTGATTTTCCTCGATCGGCGTCGTGACGCGAAGCTGTTGCGGCTCGAATTCGGAATCGTCATCCAGCCGAACTTTGGACAACGGCTTTTCGATAGCAGGATTCGAAAAGATCACCACTGAATACGACGATGGCGGAATCGTCCCGGGCAGGTGCGCGAGAAACGCCTCCTTACCGCCGATGACGCGGCAGATGTGTGTCTCAAAACTTTTTGCCAGGAGGGCGATGCGGCGGGTTCCGGCGTTCTTGCCGATGACCACTGTTTTCCCTGGAATCTGTAGCCGTAATTCGGCGTATGCCTCCTCGGGGCTGGACGAGAACGTGAACCAGTTCGACTTTTGTGGAAGGATCATGGCTACCAGCAGCATGATCACCCACTTCAACTCACTGGGAATCTCAGGGAGAATCCGTTCTTGTTCGGACTCGTACTTCTGCCGCGGTCTATTTTTTCTCGAGAGTCTTATCACTTCGTCTCCTCGCAACGGCTCGCGCCGCCGCTTGCCACCCGTTGAAAGTCACACCACACCCGATGGCGGCGCATAGGGTCAGGATTGCCAGCAGAAAATGGCGGTCGAATCGATTCTCGATCCATTGAAAGTTGACGACAAAGACCCCAGTCGACAACACCATCGCCGCCATCAGATACATGGGCGTTTCGGGCAAAATTACGAATGCTTTCGGCCAAAGAAGGCGCGCAAGCATTAGCGTTGGGAACACCATGCAAGAGCCGACGAATATGCCGACCGCGCTGGTTGCGTCGAAACTCATCGCCGTCGAGATCACGATCGCCGCGAGAAGGATATTCAGCAAATTCTCGCGACGGAACCAGCGCCGCTGCTGGTAATACCCCACCTGCAGATTCAAGAGCAGCAGCGTATCGATGGTGGTGAAGATCATCGAGAACAGGCCCCCAATGAAGATGAACGCAACGAGTGGCGACTCGTCAACGAAGAAGCGGATCGCTTTGAATACGTAATCGGACGGCGACGTCACGGCCAGGTGAGACGCCAGACAATCACCGAAGAGGGCTCCGATCAGCATCACTGTACCTGTTACGGCGAAACTCGTCATGATGAATCCCGTCGTTTCGCTTCCTCTCGCACGACCGCTGAAGTTCAAGCGCGAGTAGAAGTCCACCGCCGGCATGAACCATGAGATACCAAATATGCCGGCTCCAGCCAGATTCAGGCTCGCCATCGGTCTCTGGCGGTCCAGATGTCGCCAGAGCAAGTCGGACGGTGTCGTGTACTCGCGCATGAGAACAACCAGCATCAGCAGAAATAGAATGAGGACGATGATCTGCACGCTATCGGCCGTCACGACAGCACGAAATCCGCCAAGGTAGAGGTACGTGTAGACAACGAAGCAAATGGTCGTCAAAAGAAACGCAACGGCAATCGGCTGTCGCGTCAGTGCGTGTAGAACGAGGCGGCTGACCGCGAGTTCCTCGACCAGAAGTGCGAAATAGATGATCGTGAAGATGCGCACGACCGTGCGGAAGTCATTCGGCTCGAGCTTCTTTGCAAAGAAGGCGAGCAGCAGATTCGAATCCGCCGCTCGCCCATTGCTCGTATCGATTTGGGACGTGACATAGATCGCAAGGGCCGTCACCGCGACGAAGACGAAGACCGTCATGATCCGAATCCACGCGCCAAACACCATGCCGTAAATGAACGTCGCACCGAAGAAGTACGTCACCGAGAAGACAGCGCCCGCGTTGCTGGCCAGCGACTGACTGCGACCGCGAGCTTCGAAGAGATAGGCGCCGTACGAACGAAAGTGTGTTCCGCTAGCCTTGGCGTACTTGATTGTGAGGTAAGACAAGGACAGCAATACCGCGACCACCAGAAGGAGAAGCAGATCTCTGACGGTGAGTATCATTCGTAACTAGACGATAATCCTTAGTTATCCATACATGGAGCCCTTACCCCGTCACAATCCCCCTTCTCGGATGCTTCTCGTTGATGCGCACCTTAAGTGCGCTGTCGGCGACTGCCGTGTACATCTCGGTCGTGGAGATGCTTCTGTGGCCGAGGAGGCGTTGGACGTAGCGGATGTCTACGCCTTCCTCGAGGAGGTAGGTGGCGACGGAGTGGCGGAACATGTGGGGGGTTACGCGGTCGCGGACTTCGCTGCGTTCGCCGTGGAGGCGGACCAGGCGGCGGATCATTTGGGGGCTGGCGGCGTCGCCGCGGGAGTTGACCAGGAACGTTTCGGCGGTTGACGGAGAGCGGTCGCGGGCGGTGCGGTAGTCGCGGAGGAGGGACTTGATGTCGTCGGGGACGTAGACGCGGCGCTGGCGGTTTCCTTTGCCGATGATCGTGATCGTGCCGTCGTCGACGTCCACCGCGGCGTCGAGCAGGCTGGCCAGTTCGCTGACGCGCATGCCGGTGGCGAAGAGGAGCTCGGTCGCCACGTACGCGGTGAGGTCGGCGAATGACGGCGGTTGTTCGTGGAGAAGAAGGCGCCGAAGATCGGCGCGGGCGATTACGCGCGGGAGTCGCTTCGGCATCCGGATTCGGATGCGCGCGCCTCGGAATGGATCCTCGTCGACCTGGCCGTCTTCCTCGAGCCAGCGGAACATCGAGCGGAGCGTGGCCAGGTGACGCTTCACGCTTGACTCTTTCAGAGTGCGCACGTCGAAAAGG
>JAFAOU010000244.1 GCA_019247495.1 Acidobacteriota bacterium | reverse complement strand
TGATGCCGATGACTTTTTTCGTGTGGGGGTCGTAGATGAGGGCCTGCGTCTCGCCGCCCCACGACAGCGTGTCCCACATGGTGCAGTCGGCGGCGATCATGGCCGCGGCGGCATCGACGGCATTGCCGCCCTTCTGAAAAATCATCGCGCCGGCGGTGGCGCCGAGCGGCTTGCCGGTGACGGCCATCCAGTGCGAGCCGTGCAGCGGCGGCTTCTGGGTTCGGAGCAGCGTCTGTTGGGCGGACGCCGAGGCGGCGACAAGCGTGAGGAGAAGGGCGATGCGCGTTTTCATCGCGGCGTATTAAAACCTAATTGATCCGCAGATGGCGCAGATGAAAACGCAGATGGTTACGGCGCGACTTCGAGCAGTTCGAAACTTCCCGGCACGACCGGCGGACGCGGGCGGGGATTCTTCTCCGTCGGCGCGGGGGCGTCGCCAAACTTCGCGGCGGGGAGGAAGATGTGATGCGTCTTGGTGTCGAGCGCCATCGTGCGCGCGCTGCGTTGGGTGGCGACGTTGTCGATGACGTCGTATTTGTCGGGCGATGCTTCGTGGACGACCGTCAACGTCGCACTCTGGCCGTTCGACGCGAATGCAAGCTGCCGCTCGTCGTCAAATGCCGCGGCGTCGGTGCCCTTGCCGGTCGGCACGGTGGTCACCACGCGGCCGTTCGTCGAGTCGACGACTGCCATCATCTCGTTTTCGCAGACGGTGAACAGCCGATGATGCTTGCGGTCGATGGCCAGGCCGCTCGGCGACTCGCACGGCGCAAGTTTCCAGCGCGCGGTGACGACGTTCTTCTTCGCATCGATCGAGACCAGCTCGCTCGTGTCTTCGACATTGACGAACACGCGGCCCTGGCCGTCGCTCACACCGAACTCCGGCTTGCCGCCGAGGTCGATCGTGGCCACGACTTTGCCGTGGGTATCGAAGACGGTCGCGTTCTTGCCGCGGCCGTTGAACGTGAACACGTGCTTCGTATGCGGCTCGAACAGGATCGCGTCGGGGTTGTCGCCGGTGGTCTTCACGTCGTTGATGCGGTTGAGCGTCTTCAGATCGAAGATCGACATCATGCTCACGCGGCCGCTGGAGATGAATCCGCGTCCGCCGTCGTGATCGATGGCGATGCCGTGCACGCCGAGGGTGTCGGGGATGAGGCCGAGGACCTTGCCGGCGTCGATGTCGACGACTTCGACGCGGTCACCATGCGACACATACGCGCGGCGGGCCGCAGCGTCGATCGAGACGTAGTCCCATCCGCCTGTGCCGCCGATGGGGATGTGCCGCGAGACGTGCCACGCGGCGAGAGCACTGAAGGCGACGGCGAGGGAGAGCAGAGCGAAGAGCGCGCGTTTCATGGCGGCGGAAGGTATCGCCGAAAAGGTAACGGCGCAATAAATTGCCGCGCGAGAGGAGAAGGCGACGGTGTCACCCGGCGACGCAGGCGCCGAGAAACGCTGCGCGTGAAACTGTGCGTTGAAACGGATTCGGCAGAGTTGCCACTATTGGTTGGCAATCCGCTGCTGTCGTGGCGGCGTAGTCTTCGGGAAAGCGTTTCACGCGGAGGCGCGGCGGCGCGGAGAAGAAAAGCTTTATTTGAGGTCACGCGCTACAATCCGCAGCTTCGCTCACAACAGCAGCAGGCCGGCATCGCAGAACCGCATGCTGGAGGTCCATCGAAAAAACCACGGGTCCTGGCAGCGATGTCATGGATGAATAACCCAGTAGTCGGGAGAAGGCATGTCCAAAACGTTGCTCCGCGCGGTTCTCACCGCGGCCATGTTCATCGCAGCATGGCCATGCACCGCGTTCGCCGCCAGCGTTGATCTGAACATCTACAGCATGAACGGCTCGCCCGATCCGATCACGCTCGGCACAGGAAACGTTACCTACACGGTCAACATCAACAACGCCAGCACGTCGGCCGGAACGAACGTCGTTTTGACGAACACGCTCCCGGCAAGTTCCACCTACGTCTCCTCCACGGCTTCGGGCTCAGGAACGTGCTCGCAGTCGGCCGGCACGGTGACCTGTTCCTGGCCGTCGATCGGCGCGGGCAGCTTCAACTCGGCAACCATCGTGGTGACCCCTACCGCGGGCGGCGCGCTGACGCTCTCCTCGAGCGTGACCGGGACGGAGAGCGATCCGAACACGATCAACAACAGCGCCAGCAAGGCCGTCATCGTCAATTCGCAGATCGACCTCGGCATCGCGAGCATGACCGTCACGCCCGACCCGATCACGCTAGGCACGGGCGACGTCCAGTTTCTCGTGCAGTTCGCGAACAACAGCACGTCGCAGGCAACGAATGCCGTGCTGACGAGCACCATCCCGGTCAATTCGACCTTCGTTTCTGCGACCACACCTGTCGGGAGCGGATCGTGCTCGCAGTCCGCCGGCACGGTCACGTGCAACTGGGCTTCGATCGGAGCCGGCGCGACCTACTACGCGTACATAACCGTGACGCCGGCGGCCGGCGGCGTGTTGACGCTCTCCTCGAGCGTTTCCGCAACGCAGAGCGATCCGAATACTTCGAACAACAGCGGAAGTAAGGCGGTCACGGTCAACGCGCAGATCGATCTCGGCATCTCGAGCATGACCGTAACGCCCGATCCGATGACGCTCGGCACCGGCAATGTGCAGTACCTCGTGCAATACACCAACGGAAGTACATCGCAGGCGACGAACGTGGTTCTCACGAGCACGCTGCCGGCGAGCTCGACGTTCGTATCGGCAACGACTCCGGTCGGAAGCGGCACCTGCTCGCAATCCGCCGGAACGGTGACGTGCAATTGGGCCTCCATCGGACCAGGCTCGACGTACTACGCGTACATCACCGTCACGCCTACCGCGGCGGGCGCACTCGCTCTTTCGTCGACTGTTTCCGCCGCGCAATCGGACCCGAACACCTCGAACAACAGCGGCAGCAAGGCCGTCACGGTCAACTCGCAGATCGACCTCGGCATCTCGAGCATGACGGTCTTACCCGACCCGATGACGCTGGGCACGGGCGACGTCCAGTTCCTCGTGCAGTTCATCAACAACAGCACGTCGCAAGCAACGAATGCCGTGCTCACCAGCACGATCCCGGTCAACTCGACGTTCGTTTCGGCGACCACTCCGGTGGGAAGCGGAACGTGCTCGCAATCCGCCGGCACGGTCACATGTAACTGGGCCTCGATCGGCCCAGGCTCGACGTACTACGCGTACATCACCGTGACACCGGCAGCAGGCGGCGTGTTGACGCTCTCCTCGAGCGTTTCCGCAATGCAGAGCGATCCGAATCCTTCGAACAACAGCGGAAGCAAAGCGGTCACAGTGAACTCGCAGATCGATCTCGGGATCTCGAGCATGACCGTATCGCCCGATCCGATGACGCTCGGCACCGGCAACGTGCAGTTCCTCGTGCAATACACCAACGCGAGTTCGACGCAGGCGACGAACGTGGTTCTCACGAGCACGCTGCCGGCGAGCTCGACGTTCGTATCGGCAACGACTCCGGTCGGAAGCGGCGCCTGCTCGCAATCCGCCGGAACGGTGACGTGCAATTGGGCCTCCATCGGACCCGGCTCGACGTACTACGCGTACATCACCATCACGCCTACCGCGGCCGGCACACTGACGCTTTCGTCGGCCGTTTCCGCGGCGCAGTCGGATCCCAACACCTCCAACAACAGCGCCAGCAAAGCGGTCACCGTCTATTCCGACATCGATTTGAGCGTTTCGAGCATTACAGGCTCCCCCGACCCGATCACCCTCGGCAGCGGCAATGTCCTGTATACGGTCTACGTCTACAACAGCAGCGGCTCGCAGGCAACGAACGTCGTCCTGACCAGTACGCTGCCGGGCAGCTCGACTTTCGTCTCCGCAACGACGCCGGTCGGCAGCGGAACGTGCTCGCAGTCCGCGGGCACAGTCACGTGTAACTGGGCCTCGATCGGAGCTGGAACGCAGTACTACGCCTACATCACCGTGACCCCGACTGCGAACGGCGTGATGACGCTCTCCGCCAGTGTGGCCGGAGCGCAGACCGACTCCAACACGATCAACAACAGCGCCGCCAAAGGCGTAACGGTCGGCACGGCCGGCGCCGGCGTCGACCTGAGTGTTTACAGCGTCGCCGGCACTCCCGATCCGATCACGCTCAACACCGGCAACGTTACCTATACCGTCTCCGTCTTCAACGGCAGCACTACGACCGGGACGAACACGGTACTTACCAATACGCTCCCCACGAATTCCACCTACGTTTCCTCGTCCGCGACGAACAGCGGGACCTGCACCCCCTCGGGCGGCACCGTCACCTGCAACTGGACGTCGACGACACCATCCGGGTTTAACACCGCGACCATCGTCGTCACGCCGACGGCCGGCGGCTCATTGACGTTATCCGCAATGGTCGCGGGCACCGAGAGCGATCCGAATACCGCCAACAACAGCGGCAACAAGTCGGTCACGGTCAATTCGAAGATCGATCTGCAGCTCTATTCGGTCAGCGCAACGCCGGATCCGATCACTCTCAACACCGGCAACGTCACCTACTCGGTATCGATCTATAACGCCAGCACTTCGCAAGGCACAAACACCGTCCTGACGAACACGCTCCCTGTGAATTCGACGTTCGTCTCGGCCGCCGCCAGCGGCGGCGGAACGTGTACGCCGTCCGCTGGCACGGTCACCTGCAACTGGAGCTCAATTCCTGCGGGCGGCTTCTACACTACGACCATCGTCGTCACCCCCACGGCCGGCGGCTCATTGACGCTCAGCTCCAGCGTAGCAGGAACAGAAACGGACTCCAATACCGCAAACAACAGCGGCAACAGGTCGGTGACGGTCAATTCGCAGATCGATCTCCGCGTCTACAGCATCACCGGCACTCCCGACCCGATCACGCTGAACACAGGCAATGTCACCTACAGCGTCGCGATCTACAACAACAGCACGTCCCAGGGAACGAATACCGTTCTTACGAACACGCTCCCCACGAATTCAACCTACGTCTCCTCATCGGCTACGAACGGCGGAACGTGTACGCCGTCCGGTGGCACGGTCACCTGCAACTGGAGCTCAATCGCCGTATCCAGCTTCAACACCGCGACCATCGTCGTTACACCGACGTCCGGCGGCTCCCTGACGTTGTCTGCCAATGTCTCGGGCACTGAGACCGATCCGAACACCGCCGATAACAGCGGCAGCAAGTCGGTCACGGTCAATTCGCAGATCGATCTTCAGCTGTATTCGATGAGCGCGACACCCGACCCGATCACGCTCAACACCGGCAACGTCACGTACAGCGTCAACATCTACAACAACAGCAGCTCGCAGGGCACGAACACGGTTCTGACGAGCACACTGCCGGCGAATTCGACATTTGTCTCCGCGTCGGCCACGAACAGCGGGACCTGCACGCAATCCGCGGGCACCTTGACCTGCAGTTGGGCGTCGATCCCGGCCTCCAGCTTCTACGGCGCGACCATCGTCGTTACGCCCACCGCCGGCGGCGCGTTGACGCTCAGCTCCAGCGTGGCCGGCACGGAAACCGATTCGAATACGGCTAACAACAGCTCCAGCAAGTCGGTAACGGTCAATTCACAGATCGATCTTCAAATCTATTCGATGAGCGCGACGCCCGATCCGATCACGCTCAACACGGGCAACGTCACCTACACCGTCAATGTCTACAACCCCAGCAGTTCTCAGGGAACCGGCACAGTACTGACCAATACACTCCCCTCCAATTCGACGTACGTATCATCGTCGGCCTCGAACGGCGGATCCTGCGTCCACGCCGCCAGCACCGTCACCTGCAACTGGGCCTCGATTCCCACAGGCGGCTTCTACACCGTCACGATTGTGGTCACGCCCACGGCCGGCGGCGCGATGACGCTGGCATCCAGCGTTTCCGGCACCGAGCCCGACTCCAATACCGCCAACAACAACAGCAGCAGGTCGGTCACGGTCAATTCCCAGATCGATCTCCAGCTCTATTCGATGAGCGCGACGCCCGATCCGATCACGCTCAACACGGGGAACGTCACCTACACAGTCAACGTCTTCAACAACAGCAGTTCGCAGGGAACGAGCACGGTATTGACCAATACCCTCCCGGCGAATTCGACGTATGTATCGGCCTCCGCCACGAACAGCGGCACCTGCACACAGTCAGCGGGAATCGTCACCTGCAACTGGACCTCGATCCCGGCATCCGGCTTCTACAGCGCGACCATCGTCGTAACCCCCACGGCCGGCGGCCCGCTGACGCTCAGCTCCAACGTGTCCGGCGCCGAGGGGGATCCGAATACTGCGAACAACAACGGCAATCACTCGGTGACGGTGAACGATCAGATCGATCTGAAGGTCTACAGCATCAGCGGCTCACCGAATCCGATCACATTCGGCGCCGGCAACGTCACGTTCTCGGTCAGTGTCTACAATCAGAGTTCGTCGCAGGGAACGAACGTCGTTCTGACGAACACGCTGCCGTCGAACTCCACGTACGTCTCTTCGTCAGCCTCCAATACCGGAACGTGTTCGCATTCGGCAAGCACAGTGACGTGTTCCTGGACGTCGCTGCCCGCGTTCAGCATTTACTCCGCTACGGTCGTCGTCACGCCCACCACGCCCGGCACGCTGACGCTCGCTGCAAGCGTCGCCGGCACGCAGACCGATCCGAACACGGCGGACAACAGCGCAAGCGGCACCACCGCGGTCACGCCGACCTCGTGCACCGCCGTTCCGAGCGGCGCCGTTTCGTGGTACCGCGCCGAAAACAACGGCGTCGATTCGACCGGCCCGAACTTCGCCACGGCCGCCGGCGGCGCAACGTACACCACCGGCGAAGTCGGCCAGGCATTCAGCCTCAACGGAACGACCGCCTACGTCAGCGCGCCCGACAACACGACGCTGCACCGCACCGCATTCACGATCGAAGGATGGTTCAACCTCACCGGCGGCACCGGCATCCGCACGATCGTTTCCAAGACGGCCGGAACGAGTTTCTCGGACTCCTTCGTCGTCTATATCGCCGCGAACGGCGCCCTTGCGGCCGGATACGGCGACACGAGCTCGATCGACGCCTTCTCCACCAGCACTTTCCCCACCACGAACGCGTGGCACCACTTCGCCTACACGTACGACGGCACCACGCAACAGCTCTATCTCGACGGCGCCTCGGCCGGTTCGGCCGCCGCCACCACCGCGATTGCCTACGACACGCACCCGCTGCTCCTCGGCGCCGACATCGACAATGAGGCGCTGATCAGCTTCTTCCCCGGCCGCATCGACGAAGTGACGATGTACAACCGCGTGCTGCCACCGGCGGAGGTCCAGACTGTGTTCGGCGCAGGGACGTTTGGCAAGTGCTACGTCGCCGCGCCAGCGCCGACCATCGCGGGCTTCACGCCCGGCTCCGGCGTCATTGGCACGAGCGTCGTCATCACCGGCACCGACTTCACCGCCGTCAGCGCCGTGAAGTTCAACGGCACTGCGGCCGCCTTCACCGGCAACACCGCCACGCAGATCACCGCCACGGTTCCGGCGGCAGCGACCACCGGCACGATTTCGGTGGTGGCCGGCGGCGGCACCGGCACGAGCGCAAGCGCCTTCACGGTCATCACCACCGCGCACTGGATCAACGCCAGCGGCGGCAACTGGAACACCCCTTCGAATTGGTCCACCGGCACGGTACCGACGTCCGCGAACGACGTGGTGATCGACGCCTCCGGAACCTACACAGTGAACCTGGACGTCACGCCGGCCTTCAACTCATTGACCGTCGGCGGCGGCGCCACCGGCACGCAGGCGCTCGACCTCGGCGTCAACCACGACGTCACCTTTACGAATCCCGGCACTGTGACCGCGAGCGGCGCATTGACGTTCGGCAGCGGACGTCTCCTCGGCACCGGACCGCTGACCGTGAACGGCGTCATGAACTGGACGTCTGACGCCGAGGTGGATACGACGGTCATCATTGCCACGGGTGGGACGCTGAACATCAGCGGTTTCGGCACCCGCTACATCAATGGCGGAACGCTCAACAACAGCGGAACGGTGAACTGGAGCGGCGGCAACAACCTCTCCGTCTACAACTCCGGCGTCATCAACAACCTGTCCACGGGGCTGTTTGCCGTTACGAACGATCAGCTCATCTACCAGCACTGCTGCGGCGCGATGCAGGCCTTCAACAACGCCGGCACGTTCCGCAAGACCGTCGCCACGAGCGTGACCACCATCGACGGCAACGGCTTCAACAACAGCGGCACGCTCGACGTCCAGAGCGGCTCGGTCCTTCTCGGATCGGGCGGCACCAGCACCGGCATCTTCAACGCTACCTCGCCCGGCGCGATCTTCTTCAGCAGCGTTTACACGCTCGGCGCCGGCGCCACGCTCACCGGCAACGGCAACTACCAGCTTGCCGCCGGGCAGATCAGCGTCGCCGCTGCGGGCGTCACCGTCAATCACCTGACTCTCGCCGGCGGCAATCTCGACATCAACGGCGGCGGATCGCTTAGCACGACCTCGTCCGGCGTCATCGACTGGAACGCCGACGCCACGCTCAGCGGCGCCGGCACGCTGAATGTCGCCGCCGGCGGAACGCTGAACTTCAGCGGCTTCGGCACGCGCTACATCGCCGGCGGAACGCTCAACAACAGCGGCACGATCAACTGGAGCGGCGGCAACAACCTCTCCATCTACGACTCCGGCGTCATCAACAATCTGGCCGGCGGTCTTTTCCTGGCGACGAACGATCAGATCATCTACTTCCACTGCTGCGCGCCCGGACAGGCGTTCAACAACGCCGGCACGTTCCGGAAGACCACCGCCACGAGCACGACCACGATTCAGGCGAACGGCTTCACGAACAGCGGCACCGTCGATGTTCAGAGCGGGACGGTCAATCTGACTTCCGGCGGAACGAGCACCGCGATCTTCAACGCCGGCGCCGCGGGGCGGCTGCTCTTCAACGGCGCGGCCTACACGCTCTCCGGCGCCGCGACGCTGACCGGCGCCGGCAACTTCGAGATCAACGGCGGGCAGCTCAACGTGACCGGCTCCGCCATCGCGGTCAATCACCTGACCATGAACGGCGGCACGCTCAACGTCACCGGCGCGATCAGCACGACGCCGGCCGGCGTCGTCGACTGGAGCGCTGACTCCACCCTCACCGGCGCCGGTTCAATGACCATCGCGTCGGGCGCGACGATGAACATCACCGGTTTCGGCACGCGCTACATCGACGGCGGCACGCTCAACAACGACGGAACCATCGACTGGAGCGGCGGCAACAACATCTCGGTCTACAACTCCGGCGTCATCAACAATCACGCCTCCGGCGTTTTCAATGTCAAGAACGACCAGATCATCTACTTCCACTGCTGCACGCCCGGCCAGGCCTTCAACAACGCCGGCACGTTCCGGAAGACGATCGCCACCAGCACCACCACGTTCCAAGCGAACGGGCTCACCAACAGCGGCACCGTCGACGTTCAGAGCGGCACGCTGAACCTCACGTCGGGCGGCACGAGCACGGCCGTCTTCAACGCCGGATCGTCGGGACGCCTTCTCTTCACCGGCGCTGCGTACACGCTCTCCGGCGCGGCAACGCTGACCGGCCCGGGCAACTTCGAAGTAGGCGGCGGACAGCTCAACGTCACCGGCAGCTCCATCGCTGTCGATCACTTCACTCTCAGCGGCGGCACGCTCAATGTCACCGGCGCGATGAGCACCACCGCATCCGGCGTCATCGACTGGCCCTCCGACTCCGTCCTCACCGGCGCCGGTTCCATGACCATCGCGTCGGGCGCGGCGATGAACATCAACGGCTTCGGCACGCGCTACATCGACGGCGGCACGCTCAACAACGTCGGCACCGTGCATTGGAGCGGGGGCAACAACCTCTCCATTTACAACTCCGGCGTCATCAACAATCAGAGCGGCGGTCTTTTCGACGTCACCAACGACCAACTCGTCTACTTTCACTGCTGCCTGCCGGGGCAGGCCTTCAACAACGCCGGGACCTTCCGGAAGAGCAGCGCCACCAGCACGACCACGTTCCAGGGCATCGGCTTCGCCAACAGCGGGACCATCCAGCCGCAGAGCGGCGTCATCGCCCTGAACTCCACCTTCACCAGCAGCGGCTCACCGGCCTACGACTTCGGCATCGGCAGCGCCACCAGCTACGGACGGATCGCATTCGCGAACGCCGTCAGCCTCACCGGCGCACTGATCGCCGCGCCGATCAACGGTTTCGTACCGCAGGGCGGACAGCAGTTCACCATCGTCAGCTTCCCTTCCGGCACAGCCACGTTCTCGCCGAAGACGCTCACATTCGGCAGCTCGCCGGTGCGTTCGTTCGCCGATTCGTACAGCGCGACAGCCGTTACGCTGACCGCGAGCGGACCGACGATCACCGCCGCGCTCTCGCCGAATCAGGGATCCGACACCGGCGGCACTCCGGTCACCATCACCGGCAGCGGCTTCGTCAGCGGCGGATCGCTCGCGGTGAGTTTCGGCGGCACCGCCGCGACCGCAGTGACCTTTGTGAATGCGACCACGATTACCTGCACCACGCCCGCGCACGCGGCCGGCACCGTCGATGTCGTCGTCACAAATGGCGACGGCCAGCCGTCCACCGCGACGAACGCCTTCACGTACCTCGGGCCAGCCGACATCGCCATCAGCGGCAGCGCTCCCGCGACCGCAACGAACGGCGGGACATTCACCTACACCACCGTCGTCACCAACAACGGCCCGCCCGCCGCGGCCGGCGTCACCGCCACGATCACGCTGCCGCCGAATGTCACCCTCAGCTCCGCGACCTCGACGCAAGGGACGTGCAGCGGCACGACCACCATCACCTGCTCGATCGGCGTGCTGCCGGCCGGCGGCACCGCCACGCAGACCATCAATCTCACCGCCACCGGCTCTGGCACCGCCGTCCTGAATGCCTCGGCCTCATCGGCGCAATCCGATACGAACAGCAGCAACAACGTCACTACCTCGAACGTCGCCATCGGCGGAACGTCGGCGCTCTTCGTGACGACGAACGCCGATACCGGCACCGGCTCGTTGCGCCAGGCCATCCTCGACGCCAACAACGCCTCGGTCTGCACGGCCCCCTGCACGATCAGCTTCAATCTGCCGGGCGCACAGCTCACGATCACGCCGCCCACATCGTTGCCCGCCATCACCGCCGCGAACGTCACCATCGACGCCACCACCCAGCCCGGCTACAGCGGCGCGCCGCTGGTCACGCTGGACGGCAGCAACAACCCCAATCCGAGTGCCGGCCTGCAGCTCAGCGGCGGCAGCGACACCGTCAAGGGATTGAGCATCGTCACCTTCCAGGGGTCAGCGATCGTCATCGACACCGCCGGCAACGACGTCGTCGCCGCGAATTACCTCGGTCTCCACACCGACGGCACGACGCCCGGCCAGAACGCCGGCTCGGGTGTCATGGTCACCACCGCCAACAACACCATCGGCGGCTCCAACGCCGCGTCGCGCAACGTCATCTCCGGAAACTTCGGCAGCGGCGTCGTGCTGAAGGGCGCGACCGCCACCGGCAACGCCGTGCGCGGCAACTACATCGGACTCAACGCCGCCGGCACGTCGAACGTCGCCAACATCACCGACGGAATCCAGATCCTACTCGGCGCCAGCAACAACATCATCGGCGGAACCACCGCCGCGGACCGCAACGTCATCTCGGGCAACAACGCCTCCGGCATTTACGTCACGGGGACTGCGGGCGCGGTCTGCTCCGACAACCTGATCTCCGCAAACTTCATCGGCACCGATGCCGCCGGCACCGCTTCGATCGGCAACAGCACCGGCATCTACCTCGGGACGTTCGTGTCGGCGAACACGATCGGCGGAACCGCCGCCGGCACCGGCAACACGATCGTCTCCAACACCACCGGCATCAGCTTCGACGGTCCCGGTGACGCCAACGCCCTCCTCGGCAACAGCATCACCGGCAACAGCGGCATGACCATCGACCTCGGCAACAACGGTCCGACCGCGAACGACGCCGGCGACGCCGACACCGGTCCCAACGAGTACCAGAACACGCCCACCTTCGTCGACGCCTCGATGGCCGGAAGCACGCTCACCGCGCACGTCAACGTCGACTCCGCGTCAGTCGCGAACACCGCCGGAATTCGCGTCGAACTGTTCAAGAGTGACGCGTCGGGCGTACACGCGCTCTCACTCCTCGCCTCGCAATGCTTCGCCGGCAACGCTCTGAACGGCGTCACGATGACCGTCAACAGCGCTCCGGTCGTCATCGGCGACAAGCTCGTCGCCACCGCCACCAGCTACACCGACGCCGCATGTACGACCGTCGCTGACGGAACCTCCGAGGATTCGAACGCGGCCACGATCACCACCTGCACGCCGCCGTCCGCCACGATCACGCCGGGCGGCCCGACCACCTTCTGCACCGGCGGCAGCGTCACGCTGACGGCGTCCGCTGGGGCGTCGTATCAATGGCGCAACTTCGCCACACCGATCATCGGCGCGAACGGACAGCAGTACGTCGCTACCACCGCCGGCAGTTACACCGTCACCGTCACGAATGCCGCCGGCTGCTCGGCCACATCAGCATCGACGTCAGTGACCGTCAACAGCGCCGTCAACGTCACCATCTCCGCGGGCGGCCCGACGACATTCTGCAGCGGCGGCGCCGTCACGCTCACCGCGAATCCGAGCGGCGGCAGCGGCAGCTTCGCGTCGTATCAGTGGCTGCTGAACGGCTCGCCGATCGGCGCCGCGAACGCGACCACCTACAACGCCACCGCCACCGGCAATTACAGCGTCACCGTCACCGACACCAACGGTTGCACCGGCACCTCCGCGCCGCAGAGCGTCAGCGTCACCACGCCCCCATCCGCCGCCATCAACGCTCCCGCCTCGGTCTGCGCCAACAGCAGCGCCGGAGCGAACATCGTCAGCCCCGTCGGCGGCGCGACCTACACCTGGACGGTCACCAACGGCAGCGTCACCTTCGGCCAGGGAACGTCGTCGATCGTCTTCGCGGCGGGCACAGCCTCGCCGGTTTCGATCAGCGTCGTCGCCTCGCTCGGCGGCTGCACGTCGAACGGCAGCGCCAGCGTCGCCGTCGGCGCCTTCACTCCCACGATCACGGGCTCGAATTCGTTCTGCCCCGGCGGAAACACAACGCTCACCGCCTCCGCCGCGAACTCCTACCAGTGGTCGTTGAACGGCTCCCCGATCGGCGGCGCCACAGCGCAGACGTACGTCGCGACGGCAGCCGGCAACTACACGGTGACGGAGAGCAACGCCAGCGGCTGCAACGGAACCTCCGCGCCGTTCACCGTTTCGCAGGCGCCGTTAACGCCGCCGACGGTCACGCCGGGCGGCCCGACCACGTTCTGCAGCGGTGGCAGCGTGACGCTCACCTCGAGCGCCGCCGCCACGTATCAATGGCTGATCAACGGATCACCGATCGGCGGCAGCACCGCGCAGTCGATCAACGTGACTTCCACCGGCAGCTACAGCGTCACCATCACCAGCGGAAGCTGCAGCGCGACCTCGTCCGCGACCGCCGTCACCGTCAATCCCACTCCCGCCGTCAGCATCACCGGCCCGACTGCCGTCTGCGCGGGCGGCAGCGCCACACTCGACGCCGGCGCCGGCTTCGCCACCTACGCCTGGTCGACCGGCGCCACCACGCAGACCATCACCGTCTCGCCCGCGTCGACGACCACCTACAGCGTGACGGTCACCAACAACGGCTGCAGCGCCAGCGCGTCGAAGACCGTCACCATCTCCTCCGGCGCAACCACCGCCACGATCCTCGCGCCGTCCTCCGTCCCCACCAACTCCACCGGCAACACCGCCTCGGTGCCGCCCGCGCAGGCCGGATCGAGCTACAACTGGACCATCTCCGGCGGCACGATCACCAGCGGCAACGGAACGCCGTCGATCGTCTGGACCGCGGGCAACAGCGGCACGGCCACGATCAGCATCACCATCACCAGCGCCTCCTGCACCGCCTCCGGCAGCGTCAACGTCACCATCAACGATTCCGCCGACCTCGCGCTGACGATGACCGCCAC
>JAFAOU010000235.1 GCA_019247495.1 Acidobacteriota bacterium | reverse complement strand
CGGCGATCCAGTCGGGATGTCCCATCTTCGGGAAGTGATAGAGCCGGTAGACGCGCGGAAGCTGGACGGGCGAGGGAAAAACTTCGCGGCGTTCGCCATTCAGCGGGCGGCGTTCGAGATCGAAGCGCGGGAACGAACCGCCGGCAGAAATCGGCGAAAAGTATTGGTCGACCAAGCGCTTTGCTTCGTCCGGCGCGAAATCGCCAATCAGCGTCAGTGTGGCGTTGTCGGGGCGGTACCAGGTGGCGAAGAAATCACGGATGTCGTCGAGCGAAGCCGCGCCGAGGTCTTCCATCGAGCCGATGGTGGGCCAGTGGTAGGAGTAATCGGGATCGTAGGCGAGATGCAACAGCCGCTCAAAGGCGGTGCCGTAGGGGACGTTGTCGTAGCGCTGGCGGCGTTCTTCCTTCACCACTTCGCGCTGGATGTCGAGCTTCTCCTGCGTGAGCGCCGGGAGGAAGTAGCCCATGCGATCGGATTCGAGCCAGAGGCCGAGCGCGAGATAGTTCGACGGCAGCGTCTCGAAGTAATTGGTCCGATCGAAGAACGTCGTCCCGTTCAGGACGCCGCCGACCGACTGCACGTAGCGGAAGTGCTCGTTGTTGCCGACGTGCTCCGAGCCGGAGAAGAGCATGTGCTCGAAGAGATGCGCGAATCCGGTGCGGCCGGGGCGCTCGTTCTTCGAACCTACGTGGTACCAGAGGTTGACGGCGACGAGAGGAGCGGAATGATCTTCGTTGAGTACGACGCGGAGTCCGTTGTCGAGGGTATACGTTTCAAGAGCGAGCATCGGGGGGCGGGTTGTACCACAGAGGCAGGGAGGTGAGGCAGGGACGAGGGACGAGGGACGAGAGGCCGCACCAACATTAGGGATTCGACCTCCGCGTCGTCCCTAACCCCTCGTCCCTCGTCCCTGAATCACTTATCCTTCCCACCGTGCCGCCGCTGCCGTTCCGTCATATCGCCGTCGAAGGGCCGATCGGCGTCGGAAAAACCTCGCTGGTGAACCTGCTGGCGAAGCGGTTCCGCGGGACGAAGATCCTCGAGGACGTCGACAACCCCTTCCTCGCCGAGTTCTACAAAGACAAGCGCGGTGCGGCATTCCGCTGCCAGCTCTTCTTCCTGCTGTCGCGCTACGACCAGCAGCGGACGATCGGACAGCGCGACCTTTTCACCGAGCTGATCCTGGCCGACTACTCATTCCCGAAAGACAAGATCTTCGCGTACATGACGCTCGAAGATTCGGAGCTGATGATCTACAACCGGCTCTACGAGATGCTGCGCGAGAGCGTGCCGAAGCCGGACCTGGTCATCTACCTGCAGGCGTCGCTTGATACACTCACCAAACGCGTGAAGAAGCGCGGACGGGCGTACGAGAAGTCGATCTCGCCACAATATTTGCAAGAGCTCAGCGAGGCGTACTCGCACTACTTTTACCGGTACGACGAGACGCCATTGCTGGTCGTGAACACGAACGAGATCGATTTCGTCAACACGCCCGAGCATTTCGATCAGCTCATCGAGCAGATCGCCAATGCGAAGAAGGGAACGCAGTACTACGTACCGCTTGGATCCTGAGTAGACGGACCGAGACGGGGGTAGATGAAGAGTGAAGAGTGAAGAGTGAAGAGTGAAATGAGTTGAGAGTGATTTTTCACTCCTCCTTTTCACTCTTCACCCTTCACTCTTCACCCTTTATTGCTCCTCCTGAACGGTCACTTGGAGGAGCAATGGAAGCCACGCCGAAACAGATTACCGTCCCCGCCGTCCGCGCCATGAAGGGCGCGAAACGCATCGGGATGATCACCGCGTACGACTATCCGAGCGCGAAGGTGGCCGACGCCGCCGGCTCCGACATCATCCTGGTCGGCGATTCCCTCGGCATGGTCGTTCTCGGCTACCCCGACACACTCAGCGTCACCGTCGACGACATGCTCCACCACACCCGCGCTGCCGTTCGCGGCGCGTCGCATGCGCTCGTGGTCGGCGACATGCCGTATCTCTCGTACCACGTGTCCGCCGAGGAGTCGGTCCGCAATGCGGGACGTTTCATCCAGGCCGGCGCGCACGCGGTGAAGGTCGAAGGCGGGAAGCCGTCGCGCATTCGCGTGATTGAGGCGATTCTCGATGCGGAGATCCCGGTGATGGGCCACGTCGGACTGACGCCGCAATCTGTCAACGCGTTGGGCGGATTCAAGCTGCAGGGAAAAAACCGCGATGATGCGCGGCGGCTCGTCGATGAAGCGCAGGCGCTCGATCACGCCGGCTGCTTCGCGATTGTGCTCGAGTGCGTGCCGTCCGAGCTCGCGGCGATGATCACCGAACGCGTGTCCGTGCCAACGATCGGCATCGGTGCTGGTCCTGCCTGCGACGGACAGGTTCTCGTCTTCCACGATCTCCTCGGCCTCTACGATGGCCACACGCCGAAATTCGTGCGGCGCTATGCGAATCTTGCGGACGAGATGCGCACGGCGATCGAGCACTACCTCGCGGATGTGCGCGACGGTTCGTTCCCGGACGATGCGAAGGAATCGTTCCACGCCGTTAGCGCGGACGAGTTGCGCGCGCTGTACGGCGAAGGCGTCGTCATCGAGATGCCGAAGGCGCAATGAGAGTGATCGACGTAGCGCCTCCGGCTCGGCGGCTGGACCGCCAGCGGCTCGCTGGCGATTGCGCGAACGGACTGCCGCCGAGCCGGCGGCGGTCCAGCCGGCGAGCCGCCGGCGCTACGCATGAGGCGAATCGATGATCGTCGCCACGACGATCAACGACGTTCGTGCCGCGCGGCCGGTCGCCGCGCACATCGGATTCATTCCGACGATGGGATTTCTCCACGAAGGCCATCTCTCGCTGATCGATGCCGCGCGCGAGGCTGGCGCGAACTTCATCGCCGTCTCGATTTTCGTGAACCCGAAACAGTTCGGGCCGAATGAGGATCTCGCAAGCTACCCCCGCGACAAAGAGCGCGACAAGGCGCTGCTGGAGTCGAAGAACGTCGATCTGCTTTTTCTGCCGGGCGTCGGCGTCATGTATCCGTCCGGCGCGCAGACGACGGTTTCCGTCGGAGCAGTTGCGAAGCCGCTGGAAGGTGAACGCAGGCCGGGACACTTCGAGGGCGTG
>JAFAOU010000197.1 GCA_019247495.1 Acidobacteriota bacterium | reverse complement strand
CACCGACGAGGAAGTGCAGGCGTACATCGACGTCGGCGAAGAGGAAGGCATCCTCGAAGGCACGGAAGGGAAGATGATCCAGTCGGTCGTCGACTTCGGCGACCGCGTGGCGCGCGAGCTGATGACGCCGCGCATCGACGTGATGGCCTTCGACGCCACGCACCCGTTCGATGAGCTGGCGCGGATTTTCAGCGAATCGAAATACTCGCGCATCCCGATCTACGAGGGGAGTGTCGACAAGATCGTCGGCATCGTGCACATCAAGGAAGTCTTCGAAGCGCTCGTGAAGCACGAAACGCCCGCGGCGCCGCAAATTGCGCGGCCGCCGTACTTCGTCAGCGAGACGAAAAAGGTTTCGGAGTTGCTCCGCGAATTTCAAAGCGAGCACATTCAGGTCGCGGTCGTCGTCGATGAATACGGCGGCACCGCGGGCATCATCACCATCGAGGATGTGGTCGAAGAGATCGTCGGCGAGATTGCGGACGAGCACGAGGAAGACGAAGCAACGATCGTCGACCTCGGCGACGGCGAGTACTTGGTCAGCGGCCAGTTGCGCGTCGAAGCACTCGAGGATCTGCTCGACGCCGAGCTCGAAGGCGACGACTACGAAACCGTCGCCGGCTTGATCTTCACCTTGACCGGACGCGTGCCGAAAGTCGGGGCGGTCATCAAGAAGAACGGATTCCAATTCATCGTCGATCGCGCCGACCGCCGCCGCATCTATCGCGTCCGCGTTTCGAAGGATCCGGAATGGACGATCGAAGACGAAGAGGAGCGGGAGAACGGGCGGTAGAGGCTTAAAAGCAAATGTTGAATGGTGAATGTTGAATGTTCAATGTTGAATGAAGAAGCCATCGCGGCGCTTTTCCATTCAACACTCAACATTCAACATTGAACATTCAACATTTGCCTTTCTGGACCAGCACTCGGCTGTTTCGTCTACGATGAATGTCGATGCCTGATCAACCCAAACCTCGCAGCCCCCACTTCGGCGTCGTCGCGCTGGTCGGACGTCCGAACGCCGGCAAGTCCACCATCCTCAACCGCATCCTCGGGCAGAAAGTGTCGATCGTTTCTGCGAAACCGCAGACGACGCGCAACCGCATCGTCGGCGTCCTCAACGATCCGCGCGGGCAGCTCGCCTTTCTCGACACGCCCGGCATTCACCGTCCGCTGCACAAGATGAACGTGCGGATGATGGAGCACGTGCGGTCCAGCGTCTCCGAGGCGGATGTCGTGGCGGTGATGATCGACGCCAGCCAGCCGTTCGGACACGGCGACGAATTCGTGCTCGAGATGATGCGTCAGCAGAAAGCGGCAGGCGGGGAGGGGAAGCGCTTCGCCATCCTCAACAAGATCGACCTGCTGAAGAAAAACAAACTGCTTCCGCTGATCCAGCAATACAACGACACCGGCCTCTTCGACGAGATCGTTCCGGTCTCAGCATCGACCGGCGACGGCGTCGAGCATCTCGTCAACTCACTGTTCGAAAGTGTCGGACTCGGCGAGGCAATCTATCCCACCGAGGACTTCACGACGCAGCCCGAGCGCTTCTTCGCGGCGGAGATCGTGCGCGAGAAGGTGCTCGCGCATACCTCCGAAGAGCTGCCGTATTCGACGGCGGTGGCCGTCGATCGATGGGAAGAGGACGAGACGAAGAACCTGATCAAGATCTACGCGACGATCGTGGTGGAGCGCGAGACGCAGAAGCCGATCATCATCGGCAAGCGTGGCGAGATGATCAAAACGATCGGCACCGAGGCGCGCGTGGAACTGGAGTCGATCCTCGGCACGCGCGTCTTCCTCGACCTGCACGTTGCGGTGCATGGATCATGGCGCGAGGACGAGCGTTTTCTCGGCGAATTGGACTGGCCGCTTTCCTGACATTTGTCCGGCCTGTGCAGCGAAAGAGCGGGTGTAGAATCGGCGGGCTTTCGTCCGCCAGGTCACCAACAATTGAGGGGAGATCATATGCAACTTCGCAGGTTGTTCTGTTGTCTATTGGTGGTCTTTGCAACCACCGCAGCGTTTGCCCAGCAGACAGGTTCCCTACACGGGAGAGTCACCGCATCTGACGGCTCGGCACTGCCCGGCGTCACCGTTGAAGCCCGTTCGAACGTGTTGCCGCGGCCGCGCGTAACCGTGACGGACGGCAGCGGCGACTATCGTCTGCCGCAGTTGCTGCCAGGACCGTACACACTCCAGTTCACGTTGAGCGGTATGCAGACCGGAACGCGCAACGCCGAGGTTCTCCTCGGCCAGGACGCGGCAGTCGATGTGAAGCTTGGTGTGAGTGGTGTGTCCGAGAACATCACGGTTACCGCCCAGGCCTCGCTGATCGACAAACAGTCGACCGCGCTGCAAAGCGGCCTGACAGGCGACCAGATCAGGGCTCTGCCGGTCACGCAGAACTACAGCGATTTGCAGAAGTTCATCCCCGGCGTCATGTACAACCCGGACACCTTCCGCGGTCCGAGCGCGGGAGCGAGCGGACAGGACAACGTCTACATGTTCGATGGCGTGAACATCACGATGCCGCTGTTCGGCATCCTCAACGTCAACACGTCCGACCCCAACAATCACGACGTCGCCCAGGTGACGGTCATTCGCGGCGGCGCGAAAGCAGTCGATTTTGCGCGCGCGGGCGGCTTCGTGATCGACACGGTCAGTAAATCGGGGACGAACAAATTCGCCGGTGAAGTGGGCTATGAGCTGTTGAATAAGAACTTCATTGCGAGCCAGACGAACGCCTCGGTCCTGACGTATCAGCAGGACCGCTCGTGGGCGAACGCCAGCATCGGCGGCCCGGTGATTCAGGATCGCCTCTTCTTTTATGGGTCGTACTACAAGCCCGACTTCAAAAAATCAAGTCAGGCCAACGTCTATGGCGATCTCCCTCCGTACGAGCTCAAACGCACGGATAAATTCGGCAAGCTGACGTTCAGTCCGACATCGGCATGGTTGATCAATGGAAGCTATCGCGACTCACATACCACGGAAACGCCGACGTCATTCGGTTCCACTTCGGCAGCAACGACCGGTACGGATTCGATTAATGGACTGAAGATCGGCACGCTGGAAACGTCGTGGATTATCAATCCGAAGAGCTTCGCCACCGCGAAGTTCTACGACTTCAAAAACCCCGGGACCGGTACGGCGTCCAACATCGCCACTGTCGTTCCGAGCTACACAAAGGGAACGCATCTCGACATCAACAATCTCCCGTCGCTGGGACGGTTCATCGTGCCCACGCCTGTCAATGCCACGCAAACAGCGTTTGTCCAACCGTACATCACAAAATACGGATATCTCTGCCCAACTGACGCGGCGCAGGCCAAGGCGCTCGGTTGTACGCCTGGCGTGATCAGCGGCGGCGGCACGCTCGGCTTCGGCCAGTTCGCGCGCGACGACGACGCGTTTTTTCGGAAGGCGATGCAGGGCGCTTATAACTACACGCTCGGCACGAACGTCACACACGACCTGCACGTTGGATATCAGCATTACAAGGACTCCGAGGACCGCTTCCAGCTTTCTAACGGCTGGGGTCTGATTACAATCCCGGCGAACGCCGGCGCGGACGCAACGTGCCCGGCGTCCGCGTGCGGCGTGGCGACCCCCGCGTTTTTCGTGGCCCAGGTCAGTCAGCAGGGCGCTACGGGCGTCCCGACGATTCATTCGGAGATCGTTTCGCAGAACGTCGAGTTCAACGACACGATTCACCTGAATGACTGGAGCTTCAACGTCGGCGTGCTCGATAGCCAGGACACGCTCTACGGACAGGGACTGAAAAAGGCCGACAACGTTGCCGGTCTTATTTCGTCGCCGGGCACCAAGTATCTGATGCACCGCTTCTCGTGGTCGGACATGGTGCAGCCTCGGCTCAGTGGAACGTGGGCTTATAACGGCCGCGACACGGTGTGGGCGAGCTTCGCGCGCTACATGCCACCCGCAAACTCGGATGCGCGCGCCGCGTCGTGGGACCGCAATCTCGTGGCCCAGCTCAAGGTCTATTTCGACAAAGACGGCAATGAGATCGGCATCGCGCCGAACGCGTCGTCTTCCGGTAAATGGTGGCAGGACGACATCAAGCATCCCGACATCAAGGAGTACATGATCGGCACGAGCCGTCAGATGGGACCGCGCTGGACGGCGCGCCTCTACTCCCGTTACCGCAAGGGAGCGCACTATCTGGAAGACACGCAGAACACCGCGCGAATCGACTTCCAGTCTCCTCCGGGAATCCCGAAAGATCCGTATGTTCCGAATCTCGGCTCGGTGACAACCCCCGGCACGATCCGCAATGCGATCGGAAGTGGATCGTCGTATGTCATCGCCAACCTCGACGGCGCATTTACGAAGTATTACGAAGCCACTGCGGAGTCCGAGTGGCATGGCGACAAGTTCACGCTCAATGGCTCCTACACCTGGAGCCATTATTACGGTAACTTCGATCAGGACAACTCGTCGTTCAACAGCGCAAACGACGCGGCTGTGTTCATCGGCTCGTCGAACATTGGTGACGGACCCGGACGCCAGCTGTGGAACTTCAAGTACGGCAATTTGCGCGGCGACCGGCGTAACAATGTGAAGGTGAACTCGACGTACGCTCTGCCGTGGCATGCAACGATCGGCGCGTTCGGTATTTATCAGTCGGGCCAGCCATATCAGCTCGAAAGCTATCTGCCGTACACGAATCTCACCGGCAACACGAGCGACACGAATCGCTATGCGGAACCCGCCGGCACTCGCGTGTCACCGTCGAATCATCACTTCGACCTGAATTACACGCAGAACGTTCCGCTCAGCCGCGGTCTCAATCTGCAGATGCAGGTAGCTGTCTTCAACGTCACGAATGTACAGACCGGCTATGACTACGAGACCCGCATTTCGAACCCGAGCGCATTTATCAGGAGAGCGGATGCTTCAGCGGCCGGAACGCCTGTAATCGACATTCCGGACTCGATTTCCGACGCCGCGCTTCAGAACCTTCTGACGAAGGGCGTACCCTTCGTGCGTGCGGATTGGGCCGTCAAAGCTCCACAGCCGAAGACGTTTTACGCGCCGCGCCGCTATCAGCTGACGGCGCGCATTCAGTTCTGATCTTCCGATCTTCGCGGAGGGCGGGCCGAACGGTCCGCCCTCCGCTTCTTACCGGAACAAGCGCTCCCGTGTAATGAGCTCGCGCGTCACGCCGTCCGCGTGTGCGCGGGCCGCGGCGATGCGGCCAGGCGCATCCGGCTCGTGCAGAAGAACGCTGACTTGCGCGCGCTTGAAGAGGGCCATCGGATAGTTGCGATCTGATGGAGGGACGCGGTCGAGCGCCGTCCGCGCATCGTCGAAACGCCTCGAGGCAAGATAGAGGACGCCGAGCTCCGTGTCGTGCTTGAACGATGCACCCGCGAGAGAGCGCGCTTTTTCGAACGACTCGATTGCGGGCGCGGTCTGGCCAAGGGCCATCTGCATTTCGCCGAGCCGCGAGAGTTCGGCGGCGCTGGGCGAACGGAGCGTATAGACCTTCTCGCGCAGGCGGACCGCCTCGTCGATCTTCCCCTGCCGTTCGCGCAGCAACGCCAGCGCTTCGAGCGCAGGAACTTTATCCGGAGTTTCAGCGACGATCCGCTCGAGCATCGGCACTGCTTTTTGCCACTCCGCGGTGCGTGCGTAGTGCAGTGCCATGTATGTCCGTACGTCCTCCGAATTCGGCGCGATGACATCGGCCCGCTGATACGTAGCGAGTGCAGCCTGCTCATGCCCGAGTGCGGAGTGGGCTGTGGCCAAGCGCAGCGCGGCGTCGAGGTTGTGCGGATCTTTGGCAAGGATCTTTTCGAGCAGCGGAATCGCTTGCGCGTACTGCTCGCGGACGAAGAGTTGCGCCGCTTCGTCGAGGATCGGGAACATCGGCGCCATGTCGGCGGGCCGCGGCGCGCCGGCGCGGACGACCGGCTTGGCGACCGAGCTGACGTAGCCGAGGGCGGCCAGCTTGCGCTGCTCCTCGGCGGAGAGATTCGACGCGCTCTGCTGCGCATCCATCGACGGGATCGGATACTCCTGCAACGCAACGCGTGCACCGCGCGAGAGGTTCGCACCAGCGGCGAGATCGTGGGTCTCGCCGGGATCGGCGGCGACGTCGTAGACCTCCAGCTTGCCGGCCAGGATCGCTTTGCGATTGCCGTCCACCGCCATCACCTGTGGCTGCCAGCCGAAGTCGAGGAACGGTTTCATCGCCTCGGCGACGACGACTTCCGCATCGCCCTTCAGCAGACTATTCGTCGCGTCGATGCCCGCCCAATCGAGGATGGTGTGGAAGATGCGGCGCGTGCTGACCGCCGTGTTGCTGACGCCGGCCGGAACGCGCGGACCGATCAGCACGAGAGGCACATGCATCGTGGCCTGATACAGAAGATCGCCGTGCTGCTGCTCGCCATGCTCGCCGAGTCCTTCGCCGTGATCGCCGGCGATGACGAGTGCGACCGGCCCTTTCACCTGTTGCTGAAACGCTGCGGCCAATCGTCCGAGTTGCTGGTCCATCGAAGCTACCTCGCCGTAGTACGGCTGCTTCGGATAACGGCTGCGAAACGGCTCCGGCGGAGTATACGGATAGTGCGGATCGTAATAATGGACCCATAGAAAGAGCGGGGAGTCGGGAGTCGGGTGTCGGGTGTCGAAGGACGAGGAATCGGGTGTCTCCGACCCCCGACTCCCGATTCCCGACTCCCGAAGAAACTCGATCACGCGATCTGTCGTCTCCTGCGCGGTGCGCTCGGGACGCCCGGCGGGGAACTCGTCGTCGTAAATGTCGAAGCCACGCGCTAATCCAAACCGCTTTGCCAGCGCGAATGACGATACGAATGCCGCGGTGCGATATCCGGCCGTATGCAAACGCTCACTGACAAGAACCTGTGTATCGGCAACGTGCCGCGCGTTTTCGTGTACGCCGTGTCCGGCAGGATAAAGGCCGGTCAGCATCGACGTGTGCGACGGCAGCGTCTGCGGCACCGCGGTATAGGCCCAGCGAAAGCGCCGTCCGCGCGCTGCCAATGCATTGAACGACGGCGTCGTCACGCCGATCGCTTCCGGACCTGCTGCGTCGGCGCGGGTGGTGTCGAGTGTGATGAATAGGATCGAAGGCCGTTGCACAGCCGGGGGTGTGGCAGGTTCCTTGCGGCAGGTTGCCGATGTGGTCGCAATGATTGCGATGGCGACGATGGATTTCCACTTCATCGCCACTAGTTCTAACACGACGTCTGCGAACGCTGAGCCGTAATCAGCGATAATCCCAAAAGCCCATGCGTCCTCTACTCTTAACACTCGCCTTCATTGCTCAGAGCGCCGCCGCCGCAACGTTTCCTCCCGCGACCGTTCCCGAACAGGCCGTCTCCGGACGCAGCTTCGGACCGGCTGCCGGAAATCAGCAGACTCTGGCCATCGCGACAGACGGCAACATCGGCTTCGTGGTCTGGCTCGATCAGCGGCGTGGAACCAGCGATCTTTACGGCTCACGCATCGACGCGAATGGCGTTTCGCTCGATCCGCTCGGCATTCTCATCGCCCCCGGCGCGACGGGCGGCACCGTGATCTGGAGCGGCCGGCAGTTCATCGCCGTCTCCGAGCGGGGTAGCGAAAAGACCTTCAGTTTTCTCACCGACGGCGACATCACCGGCCGCAAGACCATGACGCTGCTCTCCACGTCCGTGGCGGCAACGATGGGGTCGGGTACGGATGCGCGCATCCTTTTCATCGGCCTCGGCAAAGCGACGATCGTCAATAGCGACGCCAACATCGTGGCGGAGAACGTCCAATTGGGAGTGCCATCGTCGCAGTCGCCCGCAGCCGTCGCCGCTGGGACGAACGAGTTCCTCATCCTCCACACAAATCTCGGTTCCAGCCGCGAACTCTTCGCCGATCGCCTCGACCGCAACGGCAACTTTCTCGGCACGTCCGATACGGGCCTCGATCTCAACGTCATCGGACCTACGCTCGGCCTCGCCGGGGGCAGCGATGGCTACCTGCTCGCCGGCCGCGGCTCATCCGAACGCGAAATCCTCATCGCACATCTGGATGTCAACGGCGTTGTGACCTCACAGCGAACCCTTCTGACGTTCGAGCCGGGGCTGCGCGTCTCGCTCGTTCCCGCTGAGAAGCTGGCCGTCCTGCGCGACGGCGATCACTATCAGGTCACGTGGACGACATCCGAGCCGACCGGCGACGCACACACATGGCTCGTGACCGAGCCCGCAATTGGCAACGGGGTGACGGAGCGGCAGCCGATCCTCGACTGGTTCGGCAACGGCTATGGCGTGACCATCGGCAAAGTCGCGGACCAGACGCTTGTCGTGACGGATGCGTTTCGCATCGGCGTCTCCACGAACATCGATGCGGTGACGACGATCCTCGGCAAGACGGCGCATTTCGAGCTTGCAACGACTGCCACGCAGCAGACCACGCCGCAAGTCGCCGTCGCGGGGAGCGGATATGCGGTGCTCTGGAACGAGTTCGGTATCGACGGCGCCGCGCATCTTTCTCTCCGGCGCTTTTCCGGTTCGTCTGCCTCCGCAATCACCCAGATCACATCGAGTGTGGACGGCCGCGCCATCACCGGCCGCATCGCCGCGGCGCGCGGCACGTATGTGATCGCCTGGTCTACCTCGCAGAATGCTTCGGGGAGCGCCAGCTACCTGGTGCGCCGGATGTCGGCGGCGACCGGCGAGTGGCTCGATCCCGATCCCGTTCCGCTGACGAGCGCGTTCGAAGTCGTGCTCGCATCGAATGGTGACAGCGTGCTGGCCACGTACACGGTCGAATGTAGTTTCCGCTGCGCGCGCGCCCGCGGCATCGCCGTGGATACGGCCGCGATGTTCCGCGGCGCCGAGACGGTCATTCCCGGGACGAATGCGGCCTACGAGTTGTCGATGGCGAGCGACGGCCACGATTTTCTGCTCGCATGGAGTGACAACCTCTGCACCTTTCCCTGCGACGCCTCGTTCCCCACACGGCTGCTCGCGCTCCGCCTCGACGCGAACGGGCGGGCACTCGACCCGAACCCGATCGCCATCGAGGGGCAACAGAGCTCGGCGTCGCACAACCCATCGGCGGCGTGGACCGGAAACAGTTACGCGTTGGCGTGGCTTGGTGCCGACGCGATCAGAGGCCGCCATGTCAGCTCGTCGGGCGTCGCCGACGAAATTCGCAACGTCTTTCCGCGGCCGTCGCAGGTCCGCTCGCCGTTCCTGGTCGCGCACGGCAGCGATCTCTTCCTGCTCTTCACGTCGCAGACCGGCGATGCCGTCAGCTCATCCGCCGTCGCGCTCGACCCGCAAACCCTTTCAGCCACCGGCGACGCGACGCTGCTGGTGAGCGGCCAGCCCGTGAATGGCACCATCTCGGCCGCAGCGCTGCCGAACGGCATCGTGACCGCGTACGAACGCCTCGACTCAGGCGGCGGTAACGTGGGCCGCGTCTTCACGCGAATTTATGGAGAACCATCGCGCCGCCACGCGGTACGCCGGTAGTCCGCGAAACGCTGCGGCCGTGCCAGCTACAATCGCGGCATGCTCAACTACATCTGGTTCGGCCTGATGGCGATCGCGCTCATCGTGGCCATCTTCACCGGCAACGCCGCCGCGCTGACGAAAGCCTCAGTCGACTCCGCGAAGACGGCCGTTGAAATCTCCCTGGGCCTGGTCGGCATCATGACGCTCTGGCTCGGCATCATGCGCGTGGCCGAGCAAGCCGGATTGATCGCGATGCTGAGCAGAATCCTGCGCCCGATCAGCCGGATTCTTTTCCCCGAGGTGCCGCCGGAGCATCCGGCAATCGGCGCGATGGTGATGAGTCTCTCGGCCAACATGCTCGGCCTCAACAACGCCGCCACGCCGCTCGGCATCAAGGCGATGGAGGAACTGCAGACGCTGAATCCGGACAAGGAGACGGCATCGAATCCGATGGTCACGTTCATGGTCCTGAACACCGCGGGTGTGCAGTTCATCCCCACCACGATCATTGGAGTACTGGCGGCGTCGGGTTCGCTCGCGCCGACGTCGATCATCCCCACGACGTTAATCGCGACATTGTGCGGGGCCGTTGCCGCAGTGACGACGGCGAAGCTACTGCAGCGATTTTTCCCAACGAGATCTCCGACACCCGACACCCGACAGCCGACACCCGAGGTCGGACCGTGATCCGCGAAATCCTGCAAGGCATTTCGCTCTGGGCCATCCCGGTGATCCTCGTCGGCATCCCGCTGATCGGACTGATTCGCGGCGTGAAGGTCTACGACGTTTTCATCGAAGGGGCGAAGGAAGGTTTCCAGGTTGCCGTGAAGATCATCCCTTTCCTGGTCGGCATCCTCGTCGCCATCGGCATGTTCCGCGCCTCGGGAGCGATGGACCTGCTCACGAACGCGCTGCGTCCGCTGCTCAGCCGCACGATTTTTCCGCCGGAGCTTTTACCCCTGGCGATCCTGCGCACGCTCAGCGGCAGCGGCTCGCTCGCGCTGACGACGGACGTGATCAAACGCTACGGCGCC
>JAFAOU010000128.1 GCA_019247495.1 Acidobacteriota bacterium | reverse complement strand
TACTTGCCGCACGCGACGCACCGCTCCAGCAGCGCCGCCCCCTCGGCCACGCCGCACCGGATGCACTGCCGCCCTTCGCCGTCCGACATTCACGCTCCGCCCGCGCCGAAATTTTCCGCGCCGCGCGGCGTTGAGTATATCCTTCGAGCCGGCACGGCCGGCAGCGTTGGCAGCCCAAGGCTCAGCCAACAGCGTCGTTCACTTCCCACCCCTTGGCGGTGTAGCTCAGATGGTTAGAGCGGGCGTCTCATAAGCGCTAGGTCACTGGTTCGACTCCAGTCACCGCCACCACCTAAACCATTACCCTTCAATGAGTTGGCTATCCGCATAGATGGCTGTCCTGCGCAAATAGCTCAATTTTGTGTGCACTCATGCGGGGGAAAAATCACGAAGAAAAACCAACTTGCCCGCCTGCAAGCCGTTGAATTGTCGAACCTTGTCCTGATTCGACCTGCCGTTTTCGGAGCGCTGTGTCAACTTGGCAACCGATGGCAAGTCCTGACAACCTTCGGAGCTGACGATTCCGCTGACGTCAAAACGTAATCTCGAAGTGTTGGCGTTGCGTAGACACGGCGAGTAAGATCAGAAGCCAACGTCGCAGAGGAATGCGGCACGTGGTCGCGAGCGAGTAGCTCCCCACCACAACTGCGTAACTCGTGACACTCAACAGCAGGACGGTCGCACAACCTACCGACCTGCGATGGAGGAATCATGGCGAAGGCACTCCGCTCGTCTTCCGAGAAAACGTATCCCCTCAAAGTAGCGAACACCGGATTTCTCCTCGACCGACTCGGCGAGGATTGCCACCCGCTGCAGTTCCTGCGCGAACTGACCCAGAACGGTATCGAGGCGATCCTTCGCACGTCCGAACGTCGCGGCGACATCGTGTGGGATGTCGACTGGAATTCCTTCGAATTAGACGAGAGCGGTGTGTACAAACTCTCCGTCATCGACACAGGCGAAGGTATGACGGGCGAGGAGATGGTCAAGTACCTGAACCATCTCTCCTCATCTGTGGCTGAACAATCTCTGACCGGAAACTTCGGGGTTGGCGCGAAGATCGCCGCCGCGACTCGGAATCACCACGGCCTGATCTATCTGTCGTGGAAAAACGGCAGGGGCACGATGGTCCACCTGTGGCGAGACCCGGAGACAGGGCAGTATGGCCTTCGCCAGTTCTCGCAGCCCGACGGCGGGTGGGCGCACTTCGTCGAAGTCGATGACGCAGTGAAGCCGACCATAATCAACGAGCACGGGACGATGGTCGTGCTACTTGGCAATTCTCCCGATGCGGACACGATGACCTCGCCGGTCGGTGCCGCATCACCGTCACGCTGGATTAGCAAGTACCTCAACAGCCGCTTCTTCCGATTCCCTGACAACATCACGGTGAAGGCACGCGAGGGATGGAAGTCACCTCGGACTGACAAAGACAGAAACCTGCTCCGAACGCTAACCGGTCAGGCTGACTACCTCGCCAAGCACGCTCAGGAATCGGGAGAGCTGCCTCTTTCGAGTGCACGTGCGCGCTGGTGGATTCTGCGCGCCGAAGACACGATCACGCAGAACTCTGGTTTCGTCGAGTCGGCGGGTCATGTCGCAGCTCTATATCGCGATGAGCTCTACGAGTTGTCGGCCGGTCGCAGCGGAATGGCGAAGCTCCAGCAATTCGGAGTGCTGTTCGGCCATCGGCAAGTCGTCATCTACATCGAACCGGTCGCCGACGACGGCAAAGCCATCACCACGAACACCGCGAGGACGCAACTCCTAATCAAGAACGAACCGCTTCCGTGGAGTGATTGGGCATCTGAGTTCCGTGCCGCCATGCCCAAAGCGATTCAGAAGCTCATCGAAGAGAAGGCAGCAGCATCTTCTGAATCGGATCACTCGCAGTCGATCCGCGAACGGCTAAAGCAGATCATCGATCTGTACAAGATCACGCGCTACCGAGCGACAGACGACGGTTCTCTGAAAATCGATACTGAGACCGGGACGCGCGGCGGTGAAGCGAAGGCGACGGGGGGTACGAGTACCGGCTCAACGAGTTCACGCTCGGGGACTAAAGGAGGACAGGCTGGTGGCATCTACGCCGTCTTTCTGAAGTCCGATGGCGTGTCAGGTGAGCGAGTTCGACCAGACATGTTCCCAAAGGTCGACTGGGTGAGCGTGCGCAACGGCACGCGCGAACCGGGCGACTTCGAGGATCGCGCTGCGAGATACATCCCCGAGCTGAACCACTTGCTCATCAACGCCGACTTCAGAGTCTTCAACGACATGATCGACAAGTGGTGTCGCGAACTGCCATCCACGCCCGGCACGAAAGAAACCGTGACGAGTGCAGTTCACGGCTGGTTTCAGCAGACGCTGGTCGAGACCGTGATCGGCGTGCAGGCGCTGCGCAGTTCGCGCGAGTGGCCCGTCGAAAGTCTGGAGAAGGTGCTATCGGAGGAAGCGCTCACGGCGGCGGTCATGCCGCGCTATCACGTGTACAACTCCGTCAAACGCGAGTTGGGATCAAAGCTCGGAAAGCTGCAGAACAGCGCTGCGCTGCAAGCGGAGGCGGCCCAGTGAACTACGATCAGCTTCCTTCCGCATACCATGCAAAGCAGCAGGAGAGGATCGAAAAACTTCGCTCCACCATCGCGGAGAAGGAGATGGTTGTCGCCGTAGGAAACGTCATCCCTGATCACGGTGACCTCCGCATCGGCACCGGCCGATTCCTCAACGCCGCTGTTCTCTTCGTCGACATCTGCGACTTCACGTCACGCTTGTCGAACACGATGGCGGAGCAGGAGATGATGCTCCGCATGCTGAGTTTCTTCTTCACAGAGATGATCAGAATCGTCGAAGACTATGGCGGAACGGTTGAGAAAAACACCGGAGACGGCTTGATGGCCTACTTCGAAGACGAACCCGGCGAGGGCGAGACTGGTGCGAAGCGCGCGCTCGCTGCCACGTTGACGATGTTCTACGCATCGGAGCACGATTTGAATCCGGTAATCGCTCGAACAGGCCTAGATCCGATTCAATTCAGAGCTGGGCTCGAATACGGCTCAGTCACTGTTGCTCAGGTCGGACGGGCTCGCGGTTACAACTCCATCGTAGCGATTGGAACGCCCGCGAACCTAGCATCGAAGATGCTGAACTTCGGAAGCAAGAACGAGATTGTCATCGGTAAAAAGGCCGCGATGCAGTTGCCTCCCGGCTGGCAGCAGTGGTGTCACGTAGTCGAACGCGGCAGCGGCTTCTATTACCTCGCAAACGGGACTCCATACCCCTTCTACCGTTACGTCGGCAGATGGACTGGACCGAAACCCGAACGGTCGATGTTGGAACTTCTCGCCGGACTGCCCATGCCAACCATACCTCCGCCGCCGAAAATTTTCGGCGAGTAAGACAGATATATGACACATGAGAAGGAGAGCGAACGGTCGAAGATCATCAACAACGTAGTGGCCGTAGAGAACGCGCATGCAGCGCAGCACGAAGCAGCTTCGGCACAAGCTGAAGGAAGCCCTCCGGCCGCGATCCCGGACGCGTCTAAGACTCTCGGAGTCGCATCGTCGCCGACAGGAATTTCCGAGATTCAGAATGACAGTGCAGTTGTGTCAATGGAGCACGATGATGCTACTAAGGCGCTCGTGGCATTCGCCGCTGATCTGCATAGCTACTTGCGGCAAAACATTACGTGGGCTGACACGAAGGCAGCCTTCATCTTCGCGGCTGCATCAGCGGCCCTGGCATTCCTGCAAAGCAAACGAGTAACCCGAGATGTGGTGACTGGATTCTGGGAGTTCCCACAGACATTACGAACAGCAACGGGGGAGATCTGCCTCGGCGCATTCGTCATTGCAGTCGGAGCGACGTTGCTGGCGGTCTGGCCCCGATTGCGTGGAGACGCCACGGGCCTCATCTACTGGAAAGCGGTCGCGAAGTTCGCAACGGCTATCTCATTTGCGCAGGCGGTGCGAACCAAGAATGACAATGAGCTGGCGACCGAGCGATTAACGCACGGCTGGGAGCTTGCGAGTATCTGCGTCAGAAAATTCTTCTGGGTGGATTTGGCGACGCGGGCGCTTGTGATCGGGTATATCGGGACGATCTACTATGCCGTTTGCTGGCTGTGACGGCTTCGGTCGCGTCGGAATCGACGACGTAGATGCCTCGCCAATTCTCAGATGTCGCCATCAAGGAGTCGCCAGAGTTCTAGGTGTTTTTCCTCCTGCCGAGACTCACCCGCGTCGCGTTCCTTGAAACCTCTCGCGGGCGTTCGCATCGAACTGATGAACGCTTGCAGATCCGCTAGTCGATAGAAGATCCGGCCTTTGATCCGAAAAAACGCGATTAGCCCCGCTCGGCGATACCGAGACATCGACCGAACACTGACACCGCTCGGTGGGATCAAGCGCGCCGCATTGGCCTCAGACACAAGTTCGTCCGGATCACCGGACACCTCCGTTGCAGCGGCTCCCGCGGCGATCACCTGCATCTTTCTCCATGCTCGCCCGTACTTCGGCTGATCGCTACTCATGAGTAGCATGCTACTCATAAGCTGTAGACTGTCAAGTAGCGCAGTCGAAGAATCGGAAAGAGAACGACTGCGTGAAGGATCATGTGTGTGCTGCTTTTGGCGCTGCCGTTCGTCGCATGCGAACGCGCCTCGATCTCTCGCAGGAGGAGTTCGCTGATCGAGTCAAGATCCACCGAACCTACATCGGCGGGATCGAGCGCGGCGAACGAAATCCAACGTTGACAATGGTTGCCCGCATCGCCGCAGCACTGAACGTGTCGGCTGCGCAACTACTTCGCGAGTCGGAGAAGGACTGAGGCGAATCTTGCCGTTTGTTGCCAACCCGGCCGAGCGTTTTTTGAGCGCCCGTCCCTCCCCCACTTTCCCCCACACTGCTTCCCCCACATTCGCGCTTGCCGAGCGTTGCCATCGGTTGCCGTTTCTTGGCGGCGTTTGCCACCCAAACGATTGACATCTTGACGTTTCTTGCCGTTTCTTGCCATCCTACCGGCGCGGCCTGCCGGCCGTTGCCAACCACCAGAATGGACTCATAAGCGCTAGGTCACTGGTTCGACTCCAGTCACCGCCACCAAAATCCCGTTTCAGCGATGGTACGTAGGGCGATCGATTCGCGATTGGATTAACTCGTTGACTCTGCTTCTCCCGATGTGGCGTCGAGCATCCGGTAGACTGATGAGATGGCGTATGCAGCAAACACGCTAACCGTGTTTCTCTCCTACTCATGGGATAGCGACTGCCATCAAGAGTGGGCAAGACGACTTGCCGACGCCATTCAGCGCGAACCCGACCTCGAAGTCACTTTCGATCAGTACGACTTGTTTGCAGGAAAAGATCTCACCCACTTCATGGAACGTGGCTTGATGTGTGATCGAATCGTCGTTATCAGCACACCCGAGTACGTCCGCAAATCCCGCGATCGCGTTGGCGGCGTAGGTTATGAATGTAGTCTAATCACAGCAGACCTCGTCCGAGATGTCACCCAAGACAAGTTCATCCCAGCCCTCCGCGAAGGCGACGCCGTGCCCCCTTTCTTGCAGACCAAACTGAGAGTCGATTTTCGCGAACCTAAAAATTACGATTTAGAACTCGCTAAGCTGCTAGCGGCGATCAGGCGACAGGCTCCTGCCATCAGGCCACTCAAGAGAACGACTGGCGTAGCGTCGCCTCACACAACATACATTCACGAGTTGCCGCCGACTCAGCCGTTACTTCCAGGAAGGGCCGACTTCCGCATAGAGTGGGGATCCTCTCAAGAATTCACTATAGGCGTGAACAATCCTGGCGACTATCCAATACACGACGTACGCGTACGTGTCGAGTTCGAGAGTGTGCAGGCGTTCCAAATTGATTTTGGCGACTTACGGCCTGATGAAGCGAAAGGTGCCAGCGTAGCGGAGTCCGGCCTTCGAAATGGAGTAGACGCCAATCCGGTAATTCAGCACATTAAAGCTGTGGCGGAAGGACGACTGGAACCAAATCCACAAAACCGCTTCTTGCTCCTGATGACTGATGAGGAGGGTAACGAGCGTGCGAGTGCCATCCTCCTGAGGTTCGACAGAAGATCGAGTGCTTCGGGGCTACAACTCGTAAATACTCCTGTAAAGGCAATATCATCACTGCCTTAACTTCTTGGCGCCCTGCAAATCTCCGGCTAAAGGTAGCTGCGATGAAAGCGGGCAGAGGCGGGACGCCGGACTAGCGCGAGGTTACGTTTGCGGTTTTGCCAGCCCCACCCAAATCAACATCCCGTCCCCTCCCGGGTTGCCGCCGATCGTGTCGTTGTCGAAGTTGGGTTTCCAGTTGTTGCAGGTCCAGACGTTGCCGGCGGCGTCGATGTTGACGCCGGTGGTTCGCATCATCGGGATGTGGCTGGGGGGCTTGCCGGGGCCGTAGAGTGGGTCGCCGTTGTGGAGGGTGACCGGGCATCCGGCGGACGGCAGCGTGTAGCCGGTTTGCGGGGTGAGACCGTCGCCGAGGCGGTGGTTGGGGGCGTTGATGCCGGCGAGCTGGGTCAGGCGGCCGTGGAAATTGCTGCCGGGTTCAAGGGGGCCGAAGTTGGCGACCCAGAGGTTGTCGTCGCCGTCGAGGGTGATGCCCCAGGGGCCGTCGATGCCGCCGCCCTGGAAGCCGCCGAGGAAGTTGCCGGCGGAATCGAAGACGTAGACGTGATCGTCGCCGCCCGAGGCGACCCAGATGTTTCCGGCAGAGTCGATGGCGATGCCTTTCGTGGTCTGGCCGATATCGATCTGCGGCGATGACGTGAGAGTTTCCGTTCCGTTGAGTTGGAGGTGGACGATGCCGCTCGACGACGGATTGCTGTTCGTCATCCAGGCGCTGCCGTCGGCGGCGATGGCGATATCGAACGGCGTTGCTGTCGGGCCGGCGGCGTAGGACGCGTACGAAAACGGCGTCACGTTCGGGTCGGGTTTCAGGTACACCACGACGTTGCCGTCGCCGTTGCCGGTTCCGTAGGACGCGAACCAGACGTTGTCGTCCTCATCGACGACCGTTCCCTGCACGCGGCGCACGCCTCCGGTCGTGTAGCCGTCGGGCGACGGCGACAACGCGTTCGCGTCTGAATCGAACGCTGACACGCTGCCGACCGGCCAGTAGTCGTCGCCTCCCCATCCGAAATCGCCGAACCAGGCGCGGTCCTGGCTGTCGACGTCGACGCCGAAGCCGGGCCCGAGGAGACCGCCGCCGGTGATCGGCGAGCCGTTACCGTTTGCGAATTTGACGGGACGGCCGGACTTGTCCAGCACGATCGAGTACGCGGTCGAGATGCCGCTCCCCTGCTGGACATTGTTCGCGATCCAGGCGCGGCCCTGCGAGTCGAAGGCGACGTTGCCCGGGCCGCCGAACATGTTCGCGTCGTCGCCGGAGTCGTTCACCTTGACGACGACCGTCCACGCGTCCGGCTGGCGCTCGAGCGCTGGTTGGAAGACCGGCAGCACTTTCGATTGCGCGTAGATCGCGCCGACGGCCTTCGCGGGATTTTTCGCGATGCTGACCATCGCCTCGATCGTGTCATTTGGTTTTGCGCCGTTCAGCGTGGCCAGTTTGGCGAGAATCGCATGGAACTCGGCGGGGTCGTTCACCCATGCAGCGACGACGTTCGCCAACGACATCAGCGAGCGGCAGGCATTCGTCTCATCGCCGTTGGGTGAGTTGGTCATGACCGTCGAAGGCGTACCGGTCGTGACGTCGACGAGATTCGCGTTCATCGCCGCCACGACGCTCAGCGCGAACGGGCTGCCCTCGATGACCATGCCGGCAGTGATGAACTGCGCCGCCGAGTAGCAGGCAGCGACGGTGGTGAGCTCGTTGATGACGTAGGTGGCTGGAATCGTCGCACCGAGGATTGCGGTGAGAATGATTTCGTTCGTCGGCATCGTGCTGACATAGAAGAAATGCTGGTCTGACGAATCATCCGCGAATGAAAATGCGCCGTCGCTGTCGGTGAGCGTCTCGCTCACCTTCAGCGATCGGCCGCTTCCGGCGTCGTACAGCGTGACCTTCAGGTTCGCCGGCGGCTCATTCGCCGCGACCGGTTTCACGATTCCATTCATGCAGTACTCCTTCTTGCGGTATTGACGTTTGGACCGGGAATGTACCGCAATGCGGACATGCGATACTGCCGTCCTTCACAAAAAGGAGGATGCGATGCCGAGCCGGAAAGTGCTTTTGGCGATGGCCGTTGCTCTCGTGGCCGTTGCTGCCTGGGCGGGAGCGCCGCTGAAGGGCGTGGATGTGAAATTGGGAAAGAATCCCGGCGGAAAACCGGCCGCCCGGACGACGAATGCCGAGGGGAAGGCCGATTTCGGCGTGCTGCCGGCCGGGTCGTACTACGTCGTCATCGGCGGCGCGACGAGCGAACCTGACGCCCAGATCGAGGTCCATGGCGCGGCCGAGGGGACGGTGAAGAAGCGCTGGAGCTTCGCGCAGAAGAAGGCGTTCGGCGTCGACGCAACCGCACGCGATGCGGGCGCCGACAAGATCGACTTCACCTCGGACGGCAAACATCCCGTCGAGATCGCAGCGACGGCGGTCGTTCGCTCGAAGTCGAACATCTCGAACAACTGAAAGAGTCTCTAACGACGCACTGAGGCTCGCGGCGGCGACGTGACGATGGCCAGCAGTACGGCCAGCGTGGTGTGGTAGTTGTCGCGGAAGACGGCCCACTCCGGCTCGACCGCCGGTGCGGCATTGACCTCCTTGAGCTTGTCGACCGGTCCGTCGTACGAGCCGTCCTCATTCTGCACCTTCAGCAGCAACTCCCAGCCGCGGACAAACTCCGGAACATCCGTGGTCCCGGTAGCGGCGAGGGTGATCAACAGCTCCGCGGAGAGATCCCAGTCGGCGCGCCGGAGATAGAAAGCCGTAAGGCGCGGGAGCGCGAACCGGAACCAGCGGCGGTCGTCGTCGCTGAAAAATGGCGGATCGATCCTGCCGAAATCTGTAGTGAAGAAGATGGTGTGCGTGATCGTGTAGACATCGTCATTCGTCAGCGGATCGAGCGGCGGATGATGTCCGGTCAGAGTCCGCCGATAGACGTCCGCAGTGTCGGGCGCCGGAAAACCGGCCTGCTGTCGCGAATGGATGAAATCGAGCTCGGTGGACGGGGCTCGCTCGGTTGCATCGAGATATCCGGAGCGGAGGAGCGCCTCGAGGCGCGAGCGATAGCGCAGATCTTCAAAACCGCAGAGGCGTAGCGTCGCATAAAAACCGAGCGACGGCACGGAGGCAGGATTCCTGATCAAGTGTTCCTGCACCGCTTCGTTGCGGAAGATGCCGAAGATATGTTCCGCAAGCGCGGCATACCGCGGCCTCCGCCTGTCGCGCAGCGCCAGGCTACAGAGCAGCGCGACCTCGGCCGCACCCTTCATGACGAAGACGGTGCGTTTCGGGCTGACATGCGTCAGTGGATCGAAGAAGCCTAACGACGACTCGATCCAGTCGAGGGCCCGGCTCTCGACCAGTTCGAGGTCGTTCACGATGCCGACAGCGTCCACACTGCACCTACCGTCAACGGAAGATAGACTTCGAGCGCGACGTCGAAGCCAGACTGCGTCTTTGCATGCGCAACGACCGACAGCTCGTCCGCACAAAAATGGCCGTCGCCGCGTTGCTGCTCGAGGATGAACTGCACCGCGTCGCGGTGCTCAGCGGCGTGGGAAAACCCGGCGAATGCCAGCGCCCGTCCGAGCGGGCAGACCATTTCCAGATCGCGTTCATGAACGAAGCAGAACGTCCAAAGAGCAAGGACGCGTTCAAGATCACCGCGATGCCGCAGGGCAAGCTCGCGACGGCCGAAGTCCGACGCAACCGCGATCTCGCCGCAGATCTCGCGAACGGCATCTGCCGGTGCGGCATACGGGACGAGGGTGTCGCACAGAGGAACATCCCACCGCAGGCTCCGCGGCGGCTCCCACTCCGCGCACGCCGTGAGCAACGCCTCACGCGAACGGCTTCCTTCTGGAAGCGCCCGCGCCGCGAGCAGCGGCATTACGAATCGACCTGCCGCGACCTCCTCATCAACCGAACCGCGAACCGAACCGCGCAGCAGACGAACAGCGATCGCCTCGGCCTCGTCGATTCGTTCCGTCGTCGCAAGTCCGAATAGCAGCAACGCCTGCTCGCGCGGACTCAGCTCCTCTGCGCGCTCGGCAGCGAGCGCCGACAACCATCCGCCCGCACGATCCAACGCCACATCCACGATTACTAGAAGTCGATGAAGATGATGATGTGCCGAGAGTAGACGAATACGTAGCTCGAAGCCCTCAACTTCTGCGATCGCAGACTCTTGGTGAAGGTCTGCAGCGCATCCCGCACGACAGGCTTCATCTCGGTGCCGTCCGTGAAACGGCCCGCCTTCGTCTGCGCATCGGTCTGATCCAGGAAGTCTGCGATCGGAATACCAACAAACCGGTCCTCTGATGCCTTCGTGGCTGCCATACGTCCTCCGTTAGGCAAGTAAGTTAGTTCCACCAGAAGAGTCAGTCAAGACGTATTGCGAGCCATCCCCCGCAAAAAGTTTGAGGAAACGGGCGAACAAGCCGGATGCACAGGCCGGGAGGTGCTCTTTCTGAGCGATGAGGAGGGATTGGTAGAAAGGATGGAGCGGGCAACCGGACTCGAACCGGCGACATCGACCTTGGCAAGGTCGCACTCTACCAACTGAGTTATGCCCGCGAAACGACGGCGAAGAGTAGTCAGCGACGGAGACGCTGTCAAGCTCGTGACGTTGCCAGCGCGCTAACGGCACGACCGCGACTCCTATTCCTTCAGTGACGTTCGACGCGGATGCCGTACGCGTTGAGTTTTCGGTAGAGGTTGGAGCGCTCCACGCCCAGGGCGTCGGCGGTGCGGCTGACGTTGCCGGCGAACTCGCGAAGACGCGACAGGATGTACTGCTTTTCGAATTCGTCGCGCGCCTCTTTCAACGTCAGTCGCGCGTCGATCTGCGGCGTGGCGGCCACGGCGGCGCCGAGTTGGACGTCCTCCGGCTCGATCACTTCGCCCTTCATCAGGATGGCCATGCGTTCGATGACGTTGCGCAGCTCGCGCACGTTGCCTGGCCAGTGATAGGCGCGGAGCTTCGACGCCGCGCCGGAGGAGAGCCGCTTCTTCGGCGTTCCCGTTTCGGCGGCAAAGCGGCGAAGAAAGTGTTCCGCGAGGAGCGTGACGTCGTTGCCGCGCGCGCGCAGCGGCGGGACTTCGATCGGGACGACGTTCAGCCGGTAGTACAAATCGCTGCGGAAACTGCCGTTCGCGATTTCGGATTCAAGGCTTTTGTTCGTGGCGGCGATCACGCGCACGTCGACGCTGATGGTCTGCTGCCCGCCCACTTTCTGGAAGGTTTGCTCCTGCAGCACGCGCAGAACTTTCGCCTGCGTCTTCAGACTCATGTCGCCGATCTCGTCGAGGAAGAGCGTGCCGCCGTCGGCAAGCTCGAATTTTCCTTTGCGATCATCGATGGCGCCGGTGAACGCGCCCTTGCGATGCCCGAACAGCTCCGACTCAATCAGCTCCTCGGGGATAGCCGCGCAGTTGACGTCGATGAAGGGATGTTCGGCGCGCTGCGAAAGACGGTGCAGCGTGCGCGCGACGATCTCCTTGCCGCTGCCGTTCTCGCCGGTGATGAGCACACGGCTGTTCGACGGCGCGGCGGAGCGCACCTGCTCATCGAGCTTCTTCATCGCGTCGCTCTCGCCGATGAGCAACTCTTCGAGCGTGAAGTGACGGTGAAGATCACGGACCTGATCGCGCAGCTTGCGGTCGGCGAGTGCGTGATTGAGAGTGAGCAGGACGCGTTCGAGCGACAACGGCTTCTCGAGGAAATCGTACGCGCCGAGCCGCGTGGCGCGGACCGCGGAGTCGATGTTGCCGTGCCCGGAGATCACGATCACCGGCGGCGCGCCGGCACTCTTGAGCCGCTCCAGCACAGCCATGCCGTCGATGCCGGGAAGCCAGAGATCGAGGAACACGAGGTCGTACTCCTCGCGCGCAAACTGCGCGATGGCAGCCTCGCCCGAATCGCACAAGGTCGGCTGGTGCCCCTCGTCGCGCAGGATGTGCGCGAGCGTCTCGCGAATCGCGGCTTCGTCGTCAATGATCAGTATTTTGGCCATGGGATTTACGCGGGGAGCTCGATCTCAAACCTTGTTCCTCGGGGGTGGTTGTCGTGGACGGAGATGCGGCCGTCGTGGTCGTTGACGATGCGGTGGACGATGGCCAGGCCGAGGCCGGTGCCGCGGCCTTTCGTGGAAAAGTACGGGAGGAAGAGCTTCTCCTTGTCGGCGTCGGGGACGCCGCGTCCGGGATCGGCGACTTCGATCACGACGCGATGCGGCGCTCGGCGTGCGGTGACGCGAACCTCGCCGGACTCCGTCGCTTCGACGGCGTTCTTCAGCAGGTTGCCGACGGCGCGCCGGATCTGCTCGGGATCGACCAGGATTTCGATGTCGGGTTCGACCGTGACACTGACCGACACTCCGGGCTTCACGTCGCGATACAGCCCCGCGGCCTGCTGGAGGATTTCGGCGAGCTGCGCGTGGCGGAGGTGAACCGCCGGCATGCGCGCGAAGCGGGCGAACTCGTCGACCATCCGCTTGAGTTGGCCGACCTCGGAGACGATGGTTCTGGTCCCTTCCTCGATTGCCTGCGGCGTGTCGGCGTCGTTGTTGTGGAACTTGCGCGCGATGCGTTCCGCGGAAAGCTGGATCGGCGTCAGCGGATTCTTGATCTCGTGCGCGATGCGGCGCGCTGCTTCGTTCCATGCGGCGAGCTTTTGCGCCTGAACGAGCGACGTTGAATCCTCGACCGCGACGACCCACCCCTCATCGCCGCCGCCGGAAAGCCGGGCTACGGAAACTTCGAGATAGCGGAGTTCCCCGCCGCGAATGAGCGTGACTTCGCGCGCCCGTGCGCCGCGAGCGGTGAGCTCGCGCAGCGTGTCGAAGAGCGGCGTGAGGTCCCCCATCAGCACGTCGGCGAGATTGGCGCCGGAGCGCGGCTGTTCGATCTGCAGCATCTGCAGCGCGGCGTGATTGACACTGAGAAGTTCGAAGGCGTCCGTGAAGGCAAGGATGCCGGCAGAGACGCTGTCCAGCACCGTCGAGAGATAGCGATTCGTATGCGTCAACGCCTGCCGCTGCTGATCGAGTTGCGTGGACATGTCGTTGAACGATTCGATGAGCCGCCCAACTTCGTCGGTCGCCGCAACCGCCACGCGATGTCCGTATCCACCCTCGGCCAGCCGTCCCGTCGCTTCGGCCAGGGCCTTGATCGGAATGGTGATGCGGCGCGAGGCGTAGATCGACGTCCACAACGTGCCGAAGAGAATGGCCAGCGTCACGGCGAGGAAGAGCGACGTCTGCGACGCTTTCAACGTCGGCCGCTGCGCGTTGAGCTGTTCGAAATTCTTGTGCATGACGATCGACTCGTCGATCAGGCGGCTCATCGCGGCGGGAATGAAAACGCCGGCCACGGCGACGTAGGGCGTGTTGCCGACGCGCGTGGCGGAGCGAATCCACTTCCCGGTCGCTACGACATCGATCTTCGTGGCGCGTCCGGATGCGGCGACGTCATCAAAAAACTTCCTGGGCGGCTCGGACGCCTCGTGAATCGGCGCGCGCGGATTGGCGACGACTCGCACCAGCGCGCCGTCGCGATACAGGCCAACCATATCGACGCTGTGAAACTGCTGCACGTGACTGAGCGCCGCATCGAGCTGCCCGGGATCACTCGCCGCAATCTCGCGCGCGGCGGCGGCGGCAATCGCGGCCGATTGATCCTCTGACATCTGCGCGATCGCCTCGCCGTTGGTGAGGATGCGGCTCACCGGCGTGTTGAACCAGCGGTCGATGGAGGTTCTCAGCAGATCGGTCGCGAAGAAAAACAGGATCAGCACCGGGATCAGCGACGTGGCCACCCAGGTGATCGCCAGCTTCGTGCGGAAACGCGAGCCGATGATGCCGCGCTGCCGGTCCAGCACCAGCTTGACGATCCCGCGCAGCAGCACGAAGAGGATGCCGAAGATCAGCAGGATGTTGATGTTCCAGAGAACGAAGAGCAGCACCTGGCTGCTGAGCGCCTCGGGCGACAGCTCTTTTGCTTTCTGGACCGCGTAGTAGATGAGGCTCGTCGCTGCCAGGATCAACAGCGGCACCGTGACGATGACGCGCGGGTCCTTGCGATACCGAAAGAGCGTGGCGCGGAGAGTCATCTGGCCGCCGGTTCCGGCGGCGAGGCCACGCGCGCCGCCTTCCATCGCGTCGAAAACTCCCACGGGATGAAGTAGAGCAGCCAGCCGCGCATCAGGTCGGCTTTGACGCGGACCTTCAGTTTGTACGGCGGCCGCTTGCCGATGTCGAAGAGGTTCGGCTCATCGACTGTGGTCATCGCCTTCTGCAGCGTGGCCAGATCGCTGAACGTCTCGGAGCGAACGAGTTTGTGGTCGCGCCGGTAGTTGAGGAGGTATTCGCGCGTCAGCGAGTTGAAGGTGGCGATGACTTCGATGCGAGTCCGCGCGATCCCCTCATCGAACCAGCGTGGACGGTCGCGGAAGATCTCGACGACGTACGTCAGCGTCGTCGGCACGCCGCTCTGCAGTCCCTTGATGGTTTCCTCGCGGTCGAACGCGTGCGCCATCGTGAAACGGACGCTGACCTGACGATTCACGGACTTCGCCGACAAGGTGTCGATCGACGGGTCCGCAGCGAGCGCGGCTCCGGCGAGGAGGAAGATCAGCGATGAGAAAACGAGTGGACGCACGGTGTGGTTGTTTTACCACACGACGCCGGATCTCCCTCTGATATTTCCGCTTACGCGAAGCTCTCGATGCCGCGGGCGGCCATCGCCGGCGCGCCTTCCTCGGCTTCCGCAGCCCGAAGAATCTGTTCGACGAACTTCGAGTGGAGCGCGTGTCCGGCCTTGTACGCCGTGATCTCGCCGACCACGGGACGGCCAATCAACGCCAGATCGCCGACGAGGTCGAGGATCTTGTGGCGCACGAATTCGTCGCGGAAACGGAGCGGTCCGTTCATGACGCCGCCGTCGTCGAGCACGATGCAGTTCTCGACGGAGCCGCCGCGGGCCAGTCCGGCTGCGCGAAGTTTCTCGACTTCATGTTTGAAACCGAAGGTCCGGGCCGGCGCGATCTTCTTGAGGAAGTTGTCGTGCTGCAGATCAAACTGCAACGCCTGTTTGCCGATCGTCGGATGCGGAAAGTCGATCTTGTACTTGATCACCAGCCGGTTCGACGGCGTGATGCGAATGCTCTTGTTGCCGTCGACGACCTCGATCGGTTCGGTGATGCGCAGGACGCGGATGTCCGAGGCAAGCTCGCGGACGCCGGCAGCATCGATGAGATGCATGAACGGCACGGCGCTTCCGTCGATGATCGGAACCTCGGGGCCATTGATGTGGATGTCGAGATCGGTGATGCCGCACGCCATCAGCGCGGAGAGGAGATGCTCGACGGTGCCAACCGACACGTCATCGCGGCCGACCGTCGTCGCGTGATCGAGCGCGGTGGTCGAGGCTTGCAGCGCGGGAATGCGCAGGCCGAGGTCGGCGCGGACAAAGGTGATGCCGCTCCCCGCGTGGGCCGGATGAAGCTCGACTTTCGTATAGATGCCGGAGTGGAGGCCGATGCCGGAGATGCTGACTTTGGTATTGATCGTCTTGCGTTTGACGTACATGTCTGCGCCGTTGAGAGCAGGGGAAGTGCCACGGCGTGCTCAATGCCATCAAACAGACTTAACGCTCTTTTAATGTGCGGTTTACGCGTTTGGCGTCTCGATCGTACGTGAACGATTCTGTGGTCGTTATGACCCGCGGTTGTGGCTTTCAGACCACACCTCCCGTGTCATCGCTGCTTCATGGCCACAGCCGCTTCGCGATCGAGCTCGCGCTTTTTCTCGGTCTCGCGCTTGTCGTAAAGCTTCTTTCCACGCACGACCGCGATCTCGACCTTGACCTTGCCGCCTTTGAAATAGAGCCGCAACGGGACGACAGTCAGTCCCTTCTCGACGACCTGCTCGCGCAGTTTTTCGATCTCGCGCCGATGCAGCAGCAGCTTCCGATTCCGCTCCGGTTCGTGATTCTGCAGATTGCCATGCGAGTACGGCGAGATGTGCGCGTTGAACAGAAAGGCCTCGCCGTCTTTGAAAAGGACGTAGGAGTCTTTGATGTTCGCTTTCCCGTCCCGCAGCGACTTCACCTCGGTGCCGGTCAACGCCACGCCCGCCTCGGCCTTCTGCAGGACGAAGTAGTCGTGAAGCGCCTTCTTGTTCGACGCGATCAGCTTCTCGCCGGCATCCGGCTTGGTGGCCATGGGCGGGGGATTCTATGCGATCGATTCGTCGTGCGCGGCGCTCGACTTGAACGCAACGAGCTTCGCAATCGGCTCGCCGCGTCGGGTGATGATCACTTCCTCACCGTCCTCTACTAACTTCACAAGACGTGAGAAATCTCTCTTGGCTTCGGTGATGGTGACTGTGATCATGATTCATTCCTGATCGCGAAGACGATTCACCATCTCCACAGTCAACGGTGCGCTTCCCTTGGGCCGTCGTGGCATCAGCGGGACTCCGTTTCGAACGCGATCACTTTCGCCGGCCGTAATCGATTGCCGCGCGAGATCAGAAAGCGCGCGCCCAAGGGTGAGCTTCCGCTTGGCGGCAATTTTCTTCACCGCCTGAAGTACGTCGTCATCGATTTCGAGCGTCGTTCTCACGAGTCGAATGATCCCTCGGTCGCGACGCAGTGTCACGAAAATCCTCGGATGAATGCGCTTTGTGTGCTCGCGCGCGGAGGCGTCGTTTCTCAATACAAACGTGCCGCTAGAAACGGCACCGCAGTCTCTACTCGCAGGATGCGTTCGCCGATCGAGACCGGCGCGAAACCGATGCGTTCCAGCGACGCGATCTCGGCGTCGATGAAGCCTCCCTCGGGGCCGATGGCCAGCGTGACCGGCTCGCGCAGATTGCGCGGACACTCCTCGGTCGCGGGCGGATGCGCGACGAGCGCGCGCGTGCCGCGGGCCATCGACGGCAGCTCGTCCTCGACGAATGGGCGGAACAGGCGGCGGAGTTCGATCGATGGGAGGACCGTGTCGCGCGCTTGCTCAAGTCCGAGGATCGATTGCGTGCGCAGGTTTTCGGGAGCGAGGCGGGGCGAGCTCCAGTAGCTTTTTTCGACGCGCCAGGCGTTGAGCAGAACGATGCGTTTGATGCCGAGGGATGCCGCGCCGGCGATGACGCGGTTGAGAACTTTGGGGCGCGGCAGCGCCAGGATCAGCGTGAGCGGCAGCGGAGTAGGCGGATCGCGATCGAGGACGACGTCCATCTCGATCGCGTCATCCGCAAGGTGCGTGATCGTGCCGCGGCCTACGCGGCCGTTCGAGACACCGACGACCAGCGACTCCCCTGTCGTGGCGCGATGGACGTCGCGGACGTGCTGCAGGCGGCGGCCGGCCAGGCGCACACGCGAATCGGAAATGAAGTCGTCGTCGAAGAGAAGGATCAGGTTCACGGCGTTGCAACGATAATCCCGTCCGCATGAGCGTGCAGCCGGATCGGAAGTGGGAGGCGTTTGCCGCGCGCGAGCCGTTCTTCGCCGTCTTCACCGATCCGAAGTTTCGGAGCGCGAACCGGACGGCGAATCACGAGCGCGAATTTTTCGACAGTGGCGAGCTGCTCGTCGACGCCATCTTTCACACGATCCGGAAGCGGCTGGCGTCCGATTTTGCGCCGGAGTCGGTGCTCGAGTACGGCTGCGGTCCGGGACGACTGGCCATTCCGTTCGCACGGCGCAGCGGGTCAGTGACGGCGGTCGATCGTTCGCCGGCAATGCTTGCGGTTGCACGACGCGAGGCGGCGAAGCAGAACGCTGGCAACATTCACTTCACGACTGCGGCGGACTTTGATGTGACATCGCGCAAGTTCGATCTCGTCAATTCGTATCTGCTCTTCCAGCGCCTGCCGCCCTACCGCGGCCTGGCGCTTTTTCGTGAGCTCCTCGGGCGCATTGGCTCCGGCGGGATCGGTGTGTTCCACTTTTTGTACCGAGGGACGGCGTCGCCGGTGGTGAGGATGACGCGCGGGATTCGCGAGCGCACGAGCATCGTCAACGGCATCACGAACATCGCGCGGCACAAACCGTTCGGCGAGCCGTTCATCCCCAGCCACGCGTATGACCTCGATGAGGTCTTTCGCATCCTCGTCGAAAGCGGATTCGAGAATAGCCACGTCACCTTCGAAGACCACGAGGAGACGACCAGCGCGATCGTCTTCGTTCAAGCGCCGGCGTCCTTCGCTCCATCGGATCACGATCTTGAGCCGGTCTCGATGGAGCCCGTATCCGACGCGATGATCGATGTTCGCGAGTTGATCGCGCGCACTTCGATCGACGAGCTGAATCGCACGGCGGAGGAGTATTTCTCGTCGTTGACGGAATGGGATCATCACCTCGCAAAACCGTTTGCGAAGCCGGATGAAGCGCCGCCGATTCTGATCGGCGTCGCGACGTTGCTGCAGGGACTGCGGCTCGTGCCGGGCATGACGGTGCTCGAATTCGGCGCCGGCACCGGCTGGCTGTCGCGATTCCTAACGCAGCTCGGCTGCCGCGTGATCCTGCTCGACGTTTCTGCGACGGCGTTGAACATCGCGCGCAATCTCTACGAACGGCAGCCGCCCATCGGCGATCGGCCTGCGCCGCAGTTTCTGCAGTTCGACGGACGACGCATCGATCTGGAGGACGCAAGCGTCGAACGGATTCTCTGTTTCGATGCCTTTCATCACGCACCGAATCCCGACGATGTGCTGCGCGAGTTCGCCCGCGTGCTGAAGCCGGGCGGCATCGCCGCGTTCGCGGAGCCGGGGCCGCGGCATTCGCACACGCCGCTATCGCAATTCGAGATGCGCACGTACGGCGTGATCGAGAACGACATCGACATTCACGCGCTCTGGCGCACCGCACAGAGCTGCAGCTTCAGCGATCTGAAGCTGGCCCTCTTTCAAGGCCCGCCGTTTCACGTTTCGCTCGACGACTATGAAGACTTCCTCGCCGGCGGCGCTACGGCTGCAAAATGGGTCACCGCCACGCGCACGTTTCTTCGCGATGTGCGAAGTTTCTTTCTCTTCAAGGAAGGGAGCGAACGGATCGACAGCCGTAGTCCGTCCGGCCTCGCCGCGGAAGTTACGGCGACGCTGATCCATCCCGTGGTCGAAGGACGCCCGATCCTGGTCGATGCCACGGTCACGAACCGCGGTATCGCCACATGGCTCCCCTCGGACGCGCAATTCGGCGGCGTCGCGCTCGGCGCGCACTTGCACGACGCCGCGGGAAAGCTGATCACCTTCGATCTTCATTGGGAACGTCTGACGGAGCCGCCGCGCGAGATCGCGCCGGGCGAAACGGTGCGCGTGCGCATGTCGCTGCCGCCGCAACCACCGGGTCGCTACACGCTCGAAATCGACTGCGTGTCGGCGGGCGTGGCGTGGTTCGCACAGCTCGGATCGCGTCCCGCGCAGCTCGCCTTGGAGGTCGCGCGCGCCGATGTATGATGCGCCCGCATGAACATCGAAACCCGCAAAAAAGGCGACGTCGTCATCGTCGATTTCGAAGGGCGCCTGGCGGTCGGAGTCGGCGACGACCTCCTGCCCCGCCTCATTGAACAGCTCCTCGGCGAAGGCAACCGCAAGATCCTTCTCAACCTCTCCGACATGGATTACATCGACAGCAACGGCCTCGGCGAGCTCGTCCAGAGTCTCAAAGTCTCCGGCCGTGCCGGCGCGTCGCTCCGCCTCCTCAAGCCGCAGGACCGCGTGGCGAAGACGCTCAAGCTCACGAACCTGCTGCCGATGTTCAGCGTTTACGACACCGAGGCCGACGCGCTGAAGGCCTTCGAGAAGAATTAATCTTTACAGAAGGCAGTGTGTAAAGTAGACTCTCCCGCACAAAAGGAGAGCCATGAATCGCTTTGCAACCTCGGTCCGCGCCGGCTCCATCACTTACCGATCGCCAGCGGCACGCTCTTCGGCAGCATCACGCTCTGCGTCTGACTGCCGTTGATCACCTGCGCATACCAGTCGTCCGATTTCTGCGCGCCGGCATGATCCTGCAGGTATCGCGCGAGTTTGTAGACGTCTTCCTGCGCCATGCGAATGCAGCCGTGTGAGGCCGCCGATCCGAGGGAGTCTTCGTTGTCGGTGCCGTGAATGTAGTAGTCGGGCTCCTGGAAAAAGATCTTCACTACCTTCATCGGATTCTTCGGATCGCCCGGCCCGGCCGGCTTCTTCCCTTTCGCCCACGTTTCGTCGGGCGGATGCCAGGCCGGATTCCAGACGATGTGCTTGACGGTGAACTGCCCCATCGGCGTCGGCTTGGCCTTCGTTCCGACCGCGACGGTGTAGCGCCGCATCTCGGTCCCGCCGATGCGGACTACGAGAATCTTCTTCTGCGTCGACACCGCCATTGTGAGCGGTCCGGTGATGACATCGGCCGCGTGCGAGGGAATTGTGAGCGTCAAAAAAAGGAGCAAGAGAATCGATCGCATCTTCATAGGTTGCTGGCTACCTTCGATGCCGCGCCGCCATCGGCGACGGCAGGACGTGAAGTTTCTGTGGACGAGCGTTGCAATTTGCGGAAGAGCGCCCAGTAGACGCTGACGGAGCGTTCGAACACCCAAAGCGGAGCGCAGAGACACGCGCGCAACGGGAAGAACGACGACGCGCCTCCTCGCCCGCGCACGGCCAGGACGATCGACGCGAATGCGATCGCGCCGGCATAGCCACCAGCGAGGCGGAATCCGCCGATGGTCGCCAGCAGAATCGCGATTGGCAACAGGGCGAAGAAGAAGGCGGACTTCACCGGCAGGGCGAAGTCGCCGCCGGCCTGGCGCTGACGATCGCGCAGCCAATGATCGAGGGGCGGCGGCAGCCGGCGGACGAAAACCTCGCACGCGGAGAACACTTCGGCGCCTTGCGAGGCGAGACGGCGCACGGCATCCTCGCCATTCGACCAGGCGATGTCGACGCCGCGCAGGCCGCGCACCGAGGACTTGCGGATTCCAAACGTGGCGCCGTGATCCGGCAGCGGCTCGACTCCGCGGTGAACGAGCATTCGTCCCGCCTCGATTCCGCTCCACCACGGCAGCGGCTCGAAGTAGTCCTGCGGCTCGACGACTTCGTGAAGGTCGAGGAGATCGCAAACGCTTTCGATGGCGCCGGCGTCGTAGCGAACATTTTCATCAGCCACGATGATCTTGTCGCAACTGCTGACGTCGAGAGCGGTGCGAACGCTGTCGATGCCGCCGGTGAAGTTGCGATGCCGTGGCCGCGCCGCGATATGGCTGCTGACCCATCGCAGAACGGCGCGATTGTTCTCGAAAATCGGTGAAGGTGATGCGTCGACGACAATCACTTCACAGCCGGCGACGGAAATTGTGGAGAGGTAGGCGGCGAGGTCGCGGAGATCGTCAGCGGGCTCCCGGTCGCGGTCGATCACGACCAAGTAGGTGCACCGTCGTTCCTGCGGATTGCGGTGTCTCATGGCCGTTTGCAAAAGCGAGGGATGTGCCATGAAACGGGTGTCGGGTGTCGGGTGTCGGGGAGTTGTGTACGTCAAGTTCTGCAAAATGGGTTATCGGTCTTCTGGTCTGGTTCTCCTCGGTTTTGGCTTTCTTTTTCTAGCGGCAGGGGTGTGGGAGCTGTGGGAAACGTCGGCTGTTTCTTGCCGGCGTTTTCCAAGTCCTGTGGGAAGGCGCGGCTTCATCGCGGCTTTCCACAGGACGGCAGCTTCCATAGCCCGATTTACGCGGCGACCTCGCGAAGCAGCAGTTTCTTGTGCTCGGCCAGCAGTTCCATGTTCAGGTAACGCGTGGCTTCGATCCAGTTCTCGTGCACCTCCACAGCCAGGGCCCGCACCAGACGAAGGCAGCTCGCTTCGTTGGGGAAGATCCGTACGACCAACGTTCGCCGCTTGATCTCTTCGTTGAGCCTCTCGAGCATGTTCGTGGATTTCATATGCTTGTGATGCTCGGCCGGCAGCCGATAGAACGTCAGCGTCTCTTCAATGTTCTCCTCAACCCAATTGCATAGCTTTGAGTACTTTGCCTGCCACTTGGCAAGCCATGTGGCCAGATCGCGCCGCGCCTCACCGACATCGCGCCTGCTATAGATCCACCGCAGCTCCTGCAGACAGTCGTGATCGCCGTGGCGGGGCAGGTAGTCCAGAGCGTTGCGAAGGAAGTGCACGTAGCAGCGCTGCCACGACGCATCGGTCAGAACCTCGCGGATGGCAGCCTTCAACCCAGCGTGATCATCGCTGACCACGAACTCCACTCCGTGCAGTCCGCGCTCTCGCAATCCGCGCAGAAAGCTGCTCCAGCTGTTCCGGCTTTCCCGCTCGGCCAACTCCACTCCAAGGATGCACCGCCGCCCTTCATGGTTGATCCCGATGGCGATGAGCACAGCGTAGTGATTGATCGTCCCCTGGTCACGAATGCGCTCGTAGCGCGCGTCCAGAATCACATACGGATACCCTTCGTCCAGTCTCCGCGTGGCGAACGCTTCGAGCTGCCCATCGAGCTTCCTGGTGATCTCACTGATCGAGCTCGCGCTGAACGAATGCCCGCACAACTCTTCCGTGATCGCCTTCACTTTCCGGGTCGATACCCCTTGGATGTACATCTCCGTCAGAGCCGCGAACAGTGCTTTCTCACTCCGCTGATACCGTTCGAATAGCTCGGTTCGAAACAGTCCTTTCCGATCCTGCGGAATGCGCAGCTCCAGCTTCCCTACTCGCGTGATGAACGATCGGTCGTAGTACCCGCTTCGATGTCCTGCTCGTTCTTCTGTCCGTTCGCTCCGCCGCGCTCCCAGCGTCTCGTCCATCTCACTCTCGAGGATCTGCTGGACCGTCTGCTCAACGATCTGCCGGATCAGCTCCGGCGTCTCTACCAGCAACGTCTTCACATCGCTCGTTTCCGCGTTACGATTCTTCGGGGCCATCGAGTTCTCTCCTGTTCGTTCTGTTTAGCGACTTGAACTTTACAGAAGACTCCTTGGCCCTTTCCTTTTGCAGAACTTTCCGGACACTACC
>JAFAOU010000135.1 GCA_019247495.1 Acidobacteriota bacterium | reverse complement strand
GTGGTGCGAGGCATGGTGGACGTGACGCGCAGTCCGAGGTCGACGATCGCGGTGGCGGCGAGGAGGAGAAGGCGCAACCGCGGCGCGAGCCGGCCGGCGGCAAAGATCGTCGCCGCGATGATGGTGAAGACGAGCGTCATCAGCATTCCGAGCCGAAAACGATTGGCGAGATAGGGATCGATCGACGGCAGCCGCCAAAGGCGCGCGAAACGTTCGTCTGAGGTCACGACGATGATCGGGAGCGTGACCGCCGAGATCACCAGGCCGATGCGAAATGCGGCGCGGCGCAGGATCGCATCCCGCAGAACGGCATCGGCGCTGGTCATGGCGAATGCCGACAACGCGAAGATGCCGGCCACGGCGAATTTTTCGGGATAGCGCAGCGAATGCATCCCTAATCGATAGAACAGCGGAAAGAGCGGGCCGTACTTGCCCATCGCCATGACGAACGACACGCTGGCAACCAGCGCCGTATGCCCCGCGCCTCGCACGCGCCGGACGAATCCGGCTGCGATCAGCAACACGGAAACGATTCCGGGATAGATGCTGAAGTAGAACGGGATTCCTTCGTCCGCGTAGAGACGGCTGGAGCCCCACGACAAAATCGCGTCGGGGGTGGCCGATCCGAACGCGGCAGGCCAGATCAACTCCGCGAGGCGGACGGGCGGCATCGACCAGTGCGTAGCCACCGCGAGAGTGAGCGGGGCCGCGCGCCCGGAATCGCGCTGGAAATCGAGTGCAGGGATGAGCTGGACCGCAGCGATGGCGGCGGCGAGGAGGCCCGCGATGACACAGCCGGTCAGAGCGCTTCGCCATGCGCCCGTGCGGCGGGCGTGATCGATGGCGTAGGCAGCGAGCAATGCGCACGTCTGCATCATCATCGAGACGTCCGCGGCCAGAAAAATCATGGCCAGCGGGAGGGCGACGACCGCCAACCGCCGAATGCCCGCATCCATCAAATAGCGGCGAAACGTAAAGGCCACCCACGGCAGCCAGGCCGCGGAGAATAGGAACGGCAGAAGATTGGAGAGGGCGAGCATCAGTCCCCCGAGCGCCCACGCGAAGCCGCCATAGGCGGACGCAGTGCGGCTGAGCCCGAGAGAGCGGCCGAAGAGATACATCCCCAACGCAGCGATGAGGTAGTGGAGGACGATCTCCAGATGGAACATGTCGCGAAGCGGGCCGAGCGCGAGAAGCCACTGCGGCGGATAAAACGCTTCGTAGCCGGGATTTGCGGCAAGCGGCTGACCGCCGGAGGCAAAGTGATTCCAGAGCGGGAGCGCTCCGGCGCGGAGGATCGTCCGCAGCACGGCACGCTCCGGGTAGTACACGAGGGGGATGTCGCGCGTGTACAGGTTGAGCCCGGCGAGCAGGATGTCGAGGAAGAAGAAGGTGACCAGACCCAGCAGCGCGGCCACTGTGAGACCGTCCCTCGCGCGCGGGCTGAGCATGAGGCCGGGAGTATAGCCAGCACGCGAAATAACCCCCACTTGCGTCCCGTTTGGCCCTCTGCTATAACCCACGGTTCCTCGGCCTCCGCCGTCTGAGCTTCTACCCTTTGCTTAGCGTCGAATGGCTGTTTGTGTCTTTGAAATCTAGCGGTTTGTCGCTGGCGTAGCTCAGTTGGTAGAGCAGCTGATTTGTAATCAGCAGGTCGCGGGTTCGAGTCCCATCGCCAGCTCCAGCGGCAGTCGAATCACGGAGAGATGGCTGAGTGGTTAAAAGCAGCAGACTGTAAATCTGCCGGTCTAATGACCTACGGAGGTTCGAACCCTCCTCTCTCCACCAATACGGCAGGGATAAGGGGCGAGGGACCAGGGGGCGAGGGGATTTACAACCCTCACCCCTGATCCCTCGTCCCTGCTTCACACGCGGGAGTAACTCAGTTGGTAGAGTCACAGCCTTCCAAGCTGTTGGTCGCGGGTTCGAGCCCCGTCTCCCGCTCCAAGAAATCGCAGCAAGCCCTCTTAGCTCAGGGGTAGAGCACGTCCTTGGTAAGGACGGGGTCGCGAGTTCAACTCTCGCAGAGGGCTCCATCTAACGTCACAAGCGGAGTAGCAAGAACATGGCGCGCGCAGGCAGAGAAATCATCACGCTTCAATGTACCGAGTGCAAACGTCGGAACTACACGACGACGAAGAACAAGAAAACCATGACGGAGAAGCTGGAACTGAAGAAGTTCTGCCGTCATGACCGGAAGCACACTCCCCACCGGGAGTCGAAGTAAGGCGTAGCACTTGTCCTGAGGCGGCAACGCGCGCCGAAGGATCTGGAATAAGCCGCTTCAAGCCCGCTTTTGCAGGCTTTTGCGGCTCATGCAGGCCAATAGCTCAATTGGCAGAGCAGCGGTCTCCAAAACCGCAGGTTGGGGGTTCAAGTCCCTCTTGGCCTGCCAAACTTCTCAGCTTCCAGCCTTCAGCTCTCAACCTTCATGGCGGCAACGGGCCGCGGAAGGATGAGGGCTGAAAGCTGTCAGCATTTCGGGGTATCGATGGATCAAGAAAAAAACAGCAACGCAATCATCGCCAGGCCGCGTGAGTGGTGGCTGTCCACGCGCGACTTCTTTCGCGACACCAACTCGGAGATGAAGAAGGTCACCTGGCCGAGCCGTCCCGAGGTCGTTGGAACGACGGTCGTGGTAATCGTCTCCACGCTCGTCTTCGCCATCTTTCTGTACGGATGCGATCTGCTCTTCTTTAAGGCGATCGACTTCCTCTTCCACAAACTGGGAGCAGGCACGTAGCCATGACCGAAACGACGGCGCAGAAGCAGTGGTACATCGTCCACACCTACTCGGGATTCGAGGAGCGTGTGCGCGAGAACCTCAATCAGCGCATCGATGCTCTCGACATGCGCGACAAATTCGGCGAGATCAAGATCCCGACCGAAACGCTCATCGAGATGAAGGGCGGGAAGAAGCGCGAAGTGCAGCGCAAGTTCTTTCCCGGCTACATCCTCGTCGAGATGGACATGGCCGACGAGGCCTGGCATCTCGTGAAGAACACGCCGAAGGTGACCGGCTTCGTCGGCACCGGCAAGAAGCCGACGCCGCTGACCCCCGAGGAAGTCGACCAGATTCTGACGCAGGTCGTCACCACCAAAGAGAAGCCGAAACCGAAGCACGTTTACGAGCACGGCGAGCACGTGCGCATCATCGATGGACCGTTCTCGAACTTCACCGGCGTCGTCGAAGAGGTCAACCTCGACCGCAATACGCTGAAGGTCATGGTCACGATCTTCGGCCGTTCGACGCCCGTCGAGCTCGACTTCCTGCAGGTGGCCCGGTTCGATCCGAGCGAAGAGCAGGGCGGCACCGCGGCAGCACAGAAACGATAGTTTTCAAAGGACCTGAGAGATGGCTAAGAAAATCACCGGATACATCAAGCTCCAGATTCCCGCCGGCGCCGCAACGCCCGCGCCCCCTGTCGGACCGGCCCTCGGCCAGCACGGCGTGAACATCATGGAGTTCTGCAAAACGTTCAACGCGCGCACGCAGGGGCAGCAGGGGCTGATCATCCCGGTGGTCATCACCGTCTTCTCCGACCGCACGTTCACCTTCATCACCAAGACGCCACCCGCGGCCATCCTGCTCCTCAAAGCGGCCGGGATTCCGAAGGGCTCCGGCGTGCCGAACAAGACCAAAGTCGGCAGCGTGACGAAGAAGCAGGTCGAAGAGATCGCCAAGACGAAGATGCCCGATCTGAATGCGGCATCGATCGAAGCGGCGATCAAGACCGTCGAAGGCACTGCGCGGTCGATGGGACTCGAGGTTACCGGCTAGAAATCGAAATGTTGAATGTTCAATGTTGAATGTTCAATGTTGAATGACCGGGACGACCGAAGCATTCAACATTCAACATTTAACACTCAACATTCAACATTGAGCTTTTGGAGTCGTGACGGCGCGTGGCCGTCGCAAACATAAGTAGGAGGCGGGTCTCTTATCCGCCGCTAACACTACGGAGGTGAAATTGGCCAGACACGGCAAGAAGTACCGTGCAGCGTTCGAGAAAGTCGAACAGCGGCCGTATCAACTGGATGAGGCGTTCGGTCTGCTCAAGCAGATCGCCTTCGCCAAATTCAACGAGACGGTCGAGCTGTCGATGCTTCTCGGAGTCGATCCCAAGCACGCCGATCAGATGGTCCGCGGTACCACCGTGCTCCCGCACGGAACCGGACAATCGAAACGCGTGCTCGTGATCGCACAAGGCGACAAACAGCGTGAGGCTACCGAAGCCGGCGCTGATTTTGTCGGAGGCGACGAGCTCGTGGAAAAGATCCAGGGTGGCTGGACTGACTACGACGCCGTCATCGCCACGCCGGACATGATGCGTTCGGTCGGTAAGCTCGGTAAAGTCCTCGGACCTCGGGGTCTGATGCCGAATCCGAAGACCGGCACCGTCACGTTCGACGTTGCAAAAGCAATCGCGGAGATCAAAGCCGGTAAGGTTGAGTTCCGCGTCGACAAGACCTCGATCATCCACGTTCCGGTCGGAAAGATTCAGTTCTCCGCCGACCAGCTCGCGGAAAACGCGTCGAGCATCATCAACGCCGTTCGCAAGGCCAAGCCGCCGGCCGCGAAAGGCAAGTACGTTCGCACAATCTATGTTTCGTCCACGATGAGCCCGTCGATCTCCATCGACGCTTCCGTGGCCGAGGCGAAAGCAGAGTAAGGAGGAAGCATGAATCGCGAAGAAAAAGCATCAGCGATCTCCGAGCTCGGCGAAGGCATCGGCCAGGCCACGAACGCGTTCGTGATCGCCTTCAAAGGCATCACCGTTCCGCAGGTCACCGAGCTGCGGCGCCAGGTCCGCGACACGAACTCCACCTACGTCGTCGTCAAGAACACCCTGGCGCTGATCGCGGTAAAGGATTCGCCGCTGACGGCGCTCAAGGATCAGTTCACCGGTCCGACCGCCGTCGCGTTCAACCGCACCGACGCGGTGGCGTTGGCCAAGGCCCTGACCAAGTTCGCCAAAGACGTTCCCTCGATCTCGTTCAAAGGCGCGATGCTCAATGGGCAGATCGTGCCGGCCGACCAGATCCAGGCCATCGCCAATCTGCCGTCGCGCGAGGAGCTGATCAGCAAGCTGTTGTTCCTCATGCAGTCGCCGATCCGCGGTCTGGCCATCGTGCTCAACGCCAACATCCGCAACATCGCGGTCGTCCTCAGCGAAATCGCCAAGCAGCGCGGCGGTGGAAGCTCGGACGAAGCAACCGCAACCGAGGCAAACGCTTAGTAAGAATTCGCGCTTTGCCTTGATGGCGTTGCGCATGAGATTGAACTGAATCAACACTATTTGGAGGCTGAAATGGCTATTTCGACTGAAGATTTCGTGAAGCAGATTGAGACGATGTCGGTGCTGGACCTTTCCAACCTGGTCAAGGCACTGGAAGACCGCTTTGGCGTGTCGGCTGCCGCCGCTGCGGCTCCGGCCGCTGCTGCCGCTGGCCCGGCCGCTGCCGCGGCTCCGGCCGAGGCGCAGACCGAGTTCACCGTTCTTCTCAGCGATGTCGGCGACAAGAAGATCAACGTCATCAAGGCAGTGCGCGAAGTGACGTCGCTTGGTCTGAAGGAAGCGAAGGACCTCGTCGAGGCCGCTCCGTCCACGATCAAGGAAGCGGTTTCGAAGGAAGAGGCCGAGACCATCAAGAAGAAGTTCGAAGAGGCCGGCGCCAAGGTCACCATCAAGTAACGTTTCACACCTGACGTACGTAAAAGACTCATCCGGACGGGGCGGAATGTCCCGTCCGGAAATTGCTTTTTGTTGCACACGGTGAACGTCCCAGACACGTTCACACCGCGGAACCGGAGAGGGGGGGAGCGGCCCTTTCCACATGGTTCCACCTCCTGCGCATCAGTCATTCGCGTCGCCTGCGAGTGGCCTCGCCTGCTGTAACACCTCAATACAGGAGCACCGAATGAACGGATCCTCCCTGCCGAAACAGGAACCGGTTCGCCATGACTTCTCCAAAATCCGGAGTTACATGGCGTTGCCGAACCTCATCGACGTGCAGCGCAAGTCGTATGACCGGTTCCTGCAGATGAACCTCCTCCCCGAGGAGCGCGAAGACACGGGACTGCAGTCGGTCTTCACCAGCGTCTTCCCCTTCAGCGACTTCCGCGAGACCTGCTCGCTGGACTTCGTCAAATTCGCGATCGGGAACTGGGAGTGCAAGTGCGGCTCCCTGAAAGGTCTCGAGCACCTGCGCATGACCTGCGCAAACTGCGGCTCGAAGATCATCACCGACCATCCTCACGAGGAAACGGTCGGCTGCCAGAAGTGCGGCGTCATCAACAAGAACCGCGTCGAGATCTGCGACATCTGCGGCAACCCCGTCGATCTGCAGATGAAGTACAGCGTCGAAGAGTGCCAGGAACGCGGCATGAGCTATAGCGTGCCTTTGAAGGTCACCTTCCGCCTCTTCGTCTACGACAAGGATCCCGACACCGGCGTCAAGCACATGCGCGACGCCAAGGAAGAGGAAGTTTTCTTCGGCGACATCCCGCTGATGACGGACAACGGTACGTTCATCATCAACGGCACGGAGCGCGTCATCGTTTCGCAGCTCCACCGTTCGCCGGGCGTCTTCTTCACCAAGGAATCCGCCCACACCTTCCTCGCCAAGATCATCCCGTACCGCGGCTCCTGGGTGGAGTTCGAGTACGACCAGAAGAACATCCTCTACGTGCGCATCGACCGCAAGCGCAAGTTCCTCGGCTCGGTCTTCCTGCGCGCGCTCGGCCTGACCACTGACGAAGAGATCCTTCGCCAGTTCTACACGCCGATCAAAGCGAAGATCACCGGCGATCAGGTCACGCTCTCGTTCGACCGCCGCGTGCTCGATCAGGAGGAAGCGAAGGAACGCCACTCCATCCGCGGCCGCCGCACGGTCCGCACCGTCTTCGCCGGCGTGAAGCTCGACCAGAAGATGGCCGATGCGCTGGCCAAGAACAACGAAGCCTCGGCCAAAGTCGACTTCGCGGCGATGGACAAGGCCGTCTTCCTCTCCGACGTCGTCGACGTCAACAGCGGCGAGGTCCTCTTCGAAGCGAGCGAAAACGTTCCGGCCGATTGGGCCGAAGTCCTTCGCGCCCACGACGTCGATTCGGTCGACGTCATCTTCCCGGAGTGGGATCTCGTCTCCGACATCCTGCTCAACACGGTTCGCAAGGACACGTCGAAGTCGTTCGAAGCGGCCATCATCGAAATCTACCGCCGCATGCGCCCGGGCGATCCTCCGACGCTCGAGTCGGCCAAGACGCTCTTCGAAGGGATGTTCTTCGACGCCCGCAAGTACGACTTCTCGCGCGTCGGCCGTTTCAAGTTCAACATCAAGCTCGATCTCGATTCGCCGGTCACGCAGAAGACGATGAGCGCCGAAGACTTCTTCGTCGTCATCAACTATCTGCTCCGCCTCCGCAAGGACGTCGGCCGCGTCGATGACATCGACAACCTCGGCAACCGCCGTGTCCGCGCGGTTGGCGAGCTGCTCGAGAACCAGTTCCGCATCGGTCTCGTCCGGATGGAGCGCGCCATCAAAGAGAAGATGTCGGTCCATCAGGACATCGACTCGGCGATGCCGCACGACCTGATCAACTCCAAGCCGGTCATCGCGGCCATCAAGGAGTTCTTCGGATCGTCGCAGCTCTCGCAGTTCATGGATCAGACGAATCCGCTCTCCGAAGTCACGCACAAACGGCGTCTGTCAGCCTTGGGACCGGGCGGTCTTTCCCGCGAGCGCGCCGGATTCGAAGTGCGCGACGTTCATCCGACGCACTACGGCCGCATCTGCCCGATCGAGACGCCTGAAGGTCCGAACATCGGCCTGATCTCTTCGCTGGCCTGCTATGCGCGCATCAACGAGTACGGCTTCATCGAGAGCCCGTACAAGAAGGTCGAAGACGGCCGCGTGCTCGATCACTACCGCATCGTCAAGGTCGGCGACTCCAGCTTCACGCTGAGCCAGATCGTCGAGAAGCGCGACCTGCAGAAGGAAAACAACCGCATCGCCAAAGAGAACGCCGCGAACAAGTCGCGCAAAGGGCAGCTCCAACTGTCCGAAGCCGAGCCGTACGCGTTCTATCTCTCGGCGTGGGATGAAGAGCGCTACACGATCGCGCAGGCGAACGTCGTTATGGACGAGGAAGGCAATCTCGTTCACGACCGCGTCATCGCCCGTCAGTCCGGCGACTTCGTCTCCATCGAGAAGGAGAAGGTCGACTTCATCGACGTCTCGCCGAAACAGCTCGTCTCCGTGGCCGCCTCGCTCGTTCCGTTCCTCGAGAACGACGACGCGAACCGCGCGCTGATGGGCGCCAACATGCAGCGCCAGTCCGTTCCGCTGCTCCGTACCGATTCGCCGCTCGTCGGCACCGGCATGGAGAACATCGTGGCCCGCGACTCCGGCGCCGTGATTCTCTGCAAGCGCGGCGGCGTCGTCGATCTCGTCGACTCCAACCGCATCATCGTCCGCGTCGAAGCGGAAGATCAGGAGACCGGCGAGACGAAGGAGTTCGGCGCCGACATCTATCAGCTCATCAAGTTCAAGCGCTCCAACCAGAACACCTGCATCACGCAGAAGCCGAACGTTCGCGAAGGGCAGCGGGTCCGCAAGGGCCAGGTCCTCGCCGATGGCCCCTGCACCGACGCCGGCGAGCTGGCTCTCGGACGCAACATCCTGGTCGCGTTCATGCCGTGGCGCGGCAACAACTTCGAGGACGCCATCCTCGTCTCCGAGAAGCTGGCGAAAGAGGATTACTACACCTCGATCCACATCGAAGAGTTCGAGATCGAAGCCCGCGACACCAAGCTCGGTCCCGAGGAAATCACGCGCGACATCCCGAACGTCAGTGAAGGCGCGCTGCGCGATCTCGACGAGTCGGGCATCGTCCGCATCGGCGCGACCGTGAAGCAGGGCGACATCCTGGTCGGCAAAGTCACGCCGAAGGGCGAGACCCAGCTCACTCCCGAAGAGAAGCTGCTTCGCGCCATCTTCGGCGAGAAGGCCGGCGACGTCCGCGACGCATCGCTCAAGACGCCTCCCGGTATCGAAGGCACGGTCGTCGACGTGAAGATCTTCTCGCGCAAGGGTGTGGAGAAGGACCTTCGCGCCAAGTCGATCGAAGAGGGCGAGATCGAGCGGATGAACCGCAACATCCAGGACGAGATCCGCATCATCACCGACGCGCGCAACAAGCGTATCGGCGACGTCCTCAGCGACAAGAAGCTGCAGCGCGACGTGGTCGACTTCCGCACGGGCGAGACGCTCGTCGGCAAGGGCGAGACGGCATCGCGTGAAACCGTCGGCCGCCTGTCGCGCCGCGAGCTGTTGGCGCTGCCGGTCGATGAAGAGACGCGCGAGACGATCCGCATGTTCGTCGAGCGCGCCGAGAACCGCATCCGCGTGCTGGAGCAGAAAGCCGAGGAGCGTCGCGAAGACCTCCAGAAGGGCGACGAGCTCCCGCCGGGCGTCATCAAAATGATCAAGGTTTACGTCGCCATGAAGCGCAAGCTGAGTGTCGGCGACAAGATGGCCGGACGCCACGGCAACAAGGGCGTCATCAGCCGCATCCTCCCGGAAGAGGACATGCCGTACCTGCCGGATGGCACGCCGGTCGAGATCGTGCTCAACCCGCTCGGTGTTCCGTCACGCATGAACGTCGGTCAGATTCTCGAGACGCACCTCGGCTGGGCCGCGCGCTCACTCGGTCTCTACTTCTCGACGCCTGTCTTCGACGGCGCCATCGAGTCGGAGATCAAGGCGCAGCTCAAGGCCGCCGGCCTTCCCGACGACGGCAAGACGCCGCTCTTCGACGGCATGACCGGCGAACAGTTCGAGCAGCGCGTCTGCGTCGGCTACATCTACATGCTCAAGCTCTCGCATCTGGTCGACGACAAGATTCACGCGCGTTCGATCGGACCGTATTCGCTCATTACCCAGCAGCCCCTCGGCGGAAAAGCCCAGTTCGGCGGCCAGCGCTTCGGAGAAATGGAAGTCTGGGCCCTCGAAGCATATGGAGCCGCTTACACGCTGCAGGAGTTGCTCACGTCGAAGTCGGACGACGTCGAAGGGCGTTCCAAGATTTACGAAGCCATCGTCAAAGGAGAGGTGCCGGACGATCCGGGTCTCCCCGAGTCGTTCAACGTTCTCGTCCGCGAGCTGCAGTCGCTCTGTCTCGACGTCGAGTTGCTCAAGGAATAGCGAATGGCGAAACGGGTCACAGCAGTTGCCAGCATGCCGAACGCCGATTGCCCTGCCTGTCACGGCATCGGCGCGATTCCCATGACGGCGCACTTCTACACGGGCGACCAGGAATGGGAAGCTCCGTGCTGGATGTGCTACGGCAACACCGTGGCCTTCTCGCTTCCAACACCGCGTTCAATGGATAACGCCTGACACATAGGGAGGCGCATTTGGAAAGCTTCAACTCATTGTTTCAGTCACAAAAGCCGCAGGCGATCAACGATTTCAACGCCATCAAGATCAGCCTCGCGTCCCCGGAAAAGATCCGGTCGTGGTCGTACGGCGAAGTAACCAAGCCGGAGACGATCAACTACCGCACCTTCAAACCGGAGCGCGACGGTCTCTTCTGCGCGAAGATCTTCGGCCCGATCACCGATTGGGAATGCCTCTGCGGCAAGTACAAGCGGATGAAGCATCGCGGCGTCATCTGCGACAAGTGCGGCGTCGAAGTCACGAAGTCCAAAGTCCGCCGCGAGCGCATGGGCCACATCGAGCTGGCCTCGCCCGTTTCGCACGTCTGGTTCTTCAAGGGCCTGCCGTCGCGCATCGGTCACCTGCTCGACATCTCGCTCCGCGACCTCGAGCGCATCCTCTACTTCGAGTCGTACGTGACGATCGACCCGGGCGACCTGGCCACCGTCCTAGACGAGAAAGAGCTGCTCACCGAGGAGCGGTATCGCGAGCTTCGTGGACAGCATGGCGATGTATTCGTCGCCAAGATGGGCGCCGAAGCGATCAAGGAACTGCTTCGCCGCGTCAACATCGAAGAGCTCAGCGACGAGCTGCGCCTCATGATGCGCACCGAGACGTCGCAGATCAAAAAGCTCAAGGCCGCCAAGCGGCTCAAGGTCGTCGATGCGTTCCGCAAGTCGGGACACCATCCCGACTGGATGATCCTCGACGTCATCCCCGTCATTCCGCCCGAGCTCCGTCCGCTTGTTCCTCTCGACGGCGGCCGTTTCGCGACGTCGGATCTGAACGATCTCTATCGCCGCGTCATCAACCGCAACAACCGCCTCAAGAAGCTGCTCGAGCTCCGCGCGCCGGACGTCATCGTGCGCAACGAGAAGCGCATGCTGCAGGAAGCGGTCGACGCGCTCTTCGACAACGGCCGCCGCGGCCGCGTGCTCAAGGGCTCGAACAACCGTCCGCTGAAGTCGCTCTCCGACACCCTCAAGGGCAAGCAGGGCCGCTTCCGCCAGAACCTCCTCGGCAAGCGCGTCGATTACTCCGGCCGTTCCGTCATCGTCGTCGGTCCCGAACTGAAGCTGCACCAGTGCGGTCTGCCGAAGAAGATGGCCCTCGAGCTGTTCAAGCCGTTCATCTACAACCGTCTCGAGCAGAAAGGCCTGGTCGGTACGATCAAGGCCGCCAAAGAGATGGTCGAGCTGCAGACCATCGAAGTGTGGGATGCGCTCGAAGAGGTCATCAAGGAGCATCCGGTTCTTCTGAACCGCGCGCCGACGCTTCACCGTCTCGGCATCCAGGCCTTCGAGCCGCTCCTCGTCGAAGGCAAGGCCATCAAGATCCATCCGCTGGTCTGCACCGCCTTCAACGCCGACTTCGACGGCGATCAGATGGCCGTTCACGTTCCGCTGTCGCCGAAGGCTCAGGTCGAGTCGCAGGTGCTCATGCTCGCGTCGAACAACATCCTCTCGCCGGCCAACGGCAAGCCGCTGGCCGTTCCGTCGCAGGATCTCGTCCTCGGCTGCTACTACCTGACCAAGGAAAAGCGCGGTGCCAAGGGCGAGGGCAAAGTCTTCGGCAGCTTCGATGAAGTGGTCATCGCGCTGCAGGCGAAGGAAGTGGAGCTGCTCACCGCGATTCGCGTCCGCGTCTCCGGCGAGTTCATCGACCTCACCAAGCACTTCAACGATCAGGATCTGATGCACGCCGAGATTCAGGTGCTCGACAAGAAAGTTGTCGAGACCACAGTCGGCCGCGTCATCTTCAAGATGCACATGCCGGCCGAGATCCCGTTCATCAACGGGCTGCTCAAGAAGCGCGCCCTGCAGGAGCTGGTGAACTTCGCGTTCGTCAACTTCGGCAACGAGCTGACCGTGCAGATGCTCGACGACCTCAAGGACCTCGGCTTCCTCTACGCGACGAAAGCCGGCGTCTCCATCGGCGTCGACGATATGGTCATCCCGTCGCGCAAGGGCGAGATCGTCGAAGGCGCCCGCCGCAACGTGCTCGAAGTCGAGCGCCAGCGTCTCGACGGCGCCATCACGCACGGCGAGCGCCACAACAAGATCATCGACATCTGGCACCGCGCCACGGAGAACGTCTCCGATGAGATGTTCAGCGAAATGGCTCGCACCGAGCAGGATCGCGGCGAGTTCAACCCCATCTTCATGATGGCCGACTCCGGCGCCCGCGGTTCCAAGGAGCAGGTCCGCCAGCTGGCCGGTATGCGCGGTCTGATGTCCAAGCCCTCGGGCGAAGTCATCGAGACTCCCATCACCGCCAACTTCCGCGAAGGCCTCTCCGTGCTGCAGTACTTCATCTCCACGCACGGCGCCCGCAAGGGTCTGGCCGACACCGCGCTCAAGACCGCCGACTCCGGCTACCTCACGCGCCGTCTCGTCGACGTCGCGCAGGACGTGATTGTCACCGAACAGGATTGCCAGACGTTCGACGGCATCGTGGTCACTCCGATCATGGAAGGCGGCGACATCCTCGAGCCGCTTCGCGACCGTATCGTCGGCCGCGTCTCGCAGGAAGACATCTACGATCCGCTCACCGGCGAGATCCTGGTATCGCAGAACGACGAGATCACCGACGAGCTCGCGAACTCGATTCAGGAAGCCGGCATCGAGCAGGTCAAGATCCGCTCGGGTCTGACTTGCGAAACCCGCCGCGGCATCTGCCGCCGCTGCTACGGCCGCAACCTGGCCAGCGGCAAGATGGTCGAGATCGGCGAAGCGGTCGGCGTCATCGCCGCCGAGTCGATCGGCGAGCCGGGCACGCAGCTCACCATGCGTACCTTCCACGTCGGCGGTACGGCATCACGCGTTTCCGAGCAGTCGAAACACGAAGCAACCAACCCCGGGAAGATTCAGTTCGTCAACGTCTCCACCGTCACGAACAAGAACGGCGATCTCGTCGTCATCAACCGTAACGGCAAGCTGCTGATCATGGACGACGCCCCGGTCAAGAAGACCAAGAAGGGCGAAGCCGCCACGCTCGATACGACGGGCCGCGAGAAGGAGCGTTACGCGCTCGTCTACGGTTCGACGCTGAAGGTGCATGACGGCCAGCACGTCGACGCCGGCCAGCCGCTCGTCGAATGGGATCCGTTCACCTCGGCGATTCTCACCGAGGTCGGCGGAAAGGTGACGTTCAAAGACATCGTCGAGGGCGAGAACGTCCGCGAAGAAACCGACCGCGTCACCGGTCTCACGCAGATGGTCATCGTCGAATCGGCCACCGCCGAAAAGCGCACGCCGACCATCACCATCAAATCGAAGAAGGGCGAGGAGAAGCGCTACCTGCTTCCCACCGGCGCCCACGTCATGGTGCAGAACGGCAACGAGGTCTACCCGGGCGACATCCTGGCCAAGATCCCGCGCGCCACGACCAAGACGAAGGACATCACCGGCGGTCTGCCCCGCGTCGTCGAGCTGTTCGAAGCCCGGCACCCGCGCGATAAGGCCGTCATCTCCGAGGTCGAGGGAACGGTGCATCACGGTCCGGTGGTGAAGGGCATGCGCCGCGTCATCATCGAAACCGACGAAGGCACGCGCCACGAGTACAGCGTCCCGCGTTCCGTGCACGTCAACGTGCAGGAAGGCGAGCGCGTTCGCGCCGGCGATCCGCTCATCGATGGTCCGATCGATCCGCACGACGTCCTGGCGGTCCTCGGCATCAAGGAACTGCAGCGCTACCTGGTCGACAAGATCCAGGAGGTCTACCGCTCGCAGTCCGTCGCCATCAACGACAAGCACATCGAAGTCATCTGCCGCCAGATGCTGCGTAGCGTCCGCGTGACGCGCGTCGGCGACACCGATTTCCTCGTCGACGAGCAGGTCGATCGTTTCCGCTTCATGGAAGAAAACGAGAAGGTGATGAACCGCGGCGGCGAGCCCGCCGACGGCACCCCGCTCCTCCTCGGCATCACCAAAGCCTCGCTCTCGACCGACAGCTTCATCTCCGCCGCCTCATTCCAGGAGACCACCCGGGTTCTCACCGAAGCCAGCATCGCCGGCCGAGTCGACCACCTGCGCGGCCTCAAGGAAAACGTAATCGTCGGCCGCCTCATCCCGGCCGGAACGGGCATGCCCGTCTACCGCGAGGTCTACCTCGAGAAGGACGAGCCAGTCCCGGTCCAGCCCAACCTCGAAGACCTCCTCCGCGCCGAAACCGACGACGATGCCGAGGAAGCGTTGTCGCTGGCGGACTTCGACGACGAGCAGTAGGTTCTATTTATCGCATCAACCCGAACGGGCGGCCGAAAGGCCGCCCGTTTTGGTACGTAGGTTGGCTTTTCCAGTCCGGCAGCGCGGCTTACAACAAAGCCGAGGAAGACGGCAAGTGCCGCAGGAAACGTGCCCGATCCTTGTTGCGGGGAGCGCGTTGACAAGTTCTTCCGCGATCTGCTCGCAACGGCCGGGTCAGTAATACTCCACGCCAGCTGCGCGCATTGCATCGATGCGGTCGTCCATCTTTTGGACCATCTTCCGCAAAACACCCACAAACAATGGATTAAAGATGTCGCTGTGCTCGGTGATCACTCCCTCATTCGTCTGTATGACTAGATAGGGAGAATTGACATCCCATGATCCGTGCCTCGCCTTACTCAGGTTGAACCTTAGATGCGTCGGCGTCTTTCCGCTCGTCGACCAAGTGATTGATTCCTTTGCCAGATCGAGCGGGGTCTCGTCTAGTTGAAGATCTGGGTCACGCCATTGCTTCGTGCAAAAGCAGCCTCGCGCACCGGTGGAGAATTTCTCTCGCGAAACATCTAACGTAAGTGTGTGCGTTACATGGGGAGCATATCGTCCCATTCCGGTTCGTCGTCGAGTAGAGAACAGGGTTTTGGCATTCGCGAACACGTTGAAGCCGGAGATCCAGGCAGCAAGAGGGAACATGCGTCCTACCGCGGTATCCGCTGTGGAGGCGAACGTCACGAGCACTGGCAGTTGATCATTCGAAAACGGCATCCCATCGTCGGGTAGCTGTTGTCGCCCGCCGGTAACGTCGTTGTTGAATGGATCGTAGTCACTTGCTTGGATCGCAGGATTAACGAGCATAAGCAGATCGCCGAAACGGGCACGAATCGCTTTGTGTCCGAAGGCCTTCGACCGCGGTTCCGATGTCCGAGTTAAGCGAATCGTTGGCAGCGCCTCAGGGCTATAAATGTCTCCAACATCACCGGTCAGTTTGCCGCGTGCGGCAGAAAAGACCATTGCTCCACCAAGGCTATGGCCCACTGTAATCATGGTGATGCGACAGTCCGTGTTCTTTCGCCGGCGCCACTGCTCATGAAAATATGCCAGCACTTCTTTCGCACCGGTTCGGCCAATATGCTCAGCAACGTATTTACGATTCCACAGCGTCAAGTAATCGAAGTTGCCGACCATCGAGGCTCCACGCCAGCCGAGATAGACGCCGAATACCGTGCGACGGCGCCCGCGGAGTTCGCCCTCTGCTAGGGAGCTTAGTACGCGCCGAAAGCACGCCAAATCGCGGTCGCAGGTTCGACAGCTGTGATGCCAGCCGTGAGCAAATATCACGAGCAGTACGCCGGTCCCGCTATCTAATGCCCGTTCAAACTGAGTGCGTACCTGCGTGTATTGGGCCTCATTTGTGACACCCTCGTCTGTGAACTCAATAACACCGACCGTGAACGGCGGCGTTGCGAATCGTTCGACGGAGCGTGATTCAAAGTCGAGCTGAGTCAGGCGATCACTCTCGAACGTCTTCAAGTCGTCGGGGAATGGCTCGAGAGCGGGTTCAATGCCGCGGACCTGATAGCGTGTCGTGCATCCGGTCATGACGGCGGCAAGGCTTACGACAAGAGCAAGACGCTTCATTCTTCAAGTCTCCTACTCAGGGGTGACGCCGGATGGCATTTCCCTACCCCGGCGTAGCCGGAACCAAGAAAGTCTGCGGAGGAGCTTCACTTCCGCCATCCCGATACCAAACACGAAGGCGCTTCCGGGATTTGACTTTTTAGGCTACGGCCATCTCACTTGCCTCAGGCAAGAACACAGAAAACTACTCGCGGACCCGAGAACAGACCGGCATAGCCGAAACCAAGAAAGAAAGTTCGCCGCCACGGTTGGCCGGTATCGTGGGCCGATGGCGAACGTGATCGAACATCACGCGCAGAAGATCCGTCGGTGTCCTCTCCTGCTTCAACCGGCTGTTCGACCACGCGAAGGAGTTCGCGCTGCCGTTCCGCGATGCCATCCGTTGCTCACACCGAACGCCTGGCGGCTGAAGAAGGACTGGGACCGAATACATCCAGCGCATGACGACTTTTCGCAAGCAAGATCGCATCCAGCAGATCCTCGCGACGCGCAGCAACCGCCCGGGGCCGGTCCACATATTCTCAGCAATGGAGCCGTGTCCGACGTACGAGCCGTGGCATGACAAGAAGACCGGATGCAGTTTCATTCGCCGCGTCGCCGGCAAGTGCCTGCATTACTACTTTTACTTCATTGACGAGATGCTCGGCCTCTGCTTTCTCGCACGCGCTCGCCTTCCTGCACGTGCACGGAGCGGGGGACGCTGTACTCGCGGCACGTGCTGGCCGCGAGCGGCTGAGCTAGCCGGCCGACTCCGCGGAATTCCTAAGTGGACCGGAGTCCATACATGTGACGATTAGGTGCAGGAAACGGGACCTCTGGATACGAGCGAAGTCGATCGACCTCGCGCTGACTAATCCACCCCGAACGAGGCACTTCCAAGTCATCTGGAAGACCAGACCCGGGGCCAGCGACAAATGAATACCCGCCGTCTTTCGGAGTAAATTCATAAACCGAGCAAGCTTGAGTAGTCGATCCTGCAACAACAAAATCATCTAGAAAAGCGCGCGTGTATTCGTCGTGCGCCGACCTGGTCGTTAACAATGAAAGGCCCAACAGCCCCAAGTCCCTATCGACAACGAAAAGAGGACGTTCTTGTAATAGCCTGGCAAAAAACGCCTTCAGATTGACAGACCGGAGCCGAGGTGCGATGTCGGGATGTAAAAATACCCGAGGGAGCCAGCGTTCGGGCCTTGGTGCGAGGGCGGCGGCCACAGCGATAGGTTCTGGATTTTCTGTCAGGTATCGAGCGAAGTTGACGGTTATAGCCTCGCGTATGACATACATCGCCGTGAGGTACTCCTGAACGGAAAGATGCGAGAATTCAAATTTGCCGTGACCGGCCTCGATAAAAATCCCCGTATGCGTCTCGAGCTCGTGGACTACCTGCTCCATTTCGCCAGCGGGTAGTCGAAAACGCTCGTGGAGCGCTTGATACGCGTCACCAAGGGTACGAGACGTGAACTGCTTCTCGCGGAGCTCATAGCTTAACCAGAAGGCCAGATGCGCGAGAAAATCCCGTTTTCGCGCTGTTTCGAATCCGGCATACTTCGACAGTCGTGGTTGCCGCTTATGCTTGAGATCCCAGTCCTCTATCGCAAGCCTAACGATTAAATCGACCACATCAGTCGACTGCTCGGGTATAAAGCCACGTTCTTCGTGTAGTACTAAGAGCTGGCATAGGAAGAGTGGGCGCGAGGCAAGATCGAAAAATGGTTGATCTTGAAGTTTTGCGAGAAACGCGGTGGGATTACTAGACCACCGGCGAATGATACGCCGAATCTGCTTCTGTTCTAGCGGGCATAGTTCAACAACATCGAATTGTCGAAGCTGGGCATTATAGTCGCCTGATCGACAGGTCACGATGAATCTGGCGGAAGTAACCTTCTCTGCTAGGCGGGATATCATCTGCTCGGTGATGTCGCGGGTATCCGTGGGCACTTCATCCAGTCCGTCTAGAAGGATCAACGCTTTCGTGGAATCGAGGAGCTTTGCGATTGCGGCAGACAACGGCTCTGAACGACGGAACCGTTTCGCGAACGTATGTTCCGAGACACGATGTTCATCCTCATCTGGAAGTGTCAAATCAAGGAGCGACTTCTCCAGGCCAAGGATTTTGCCGAGTTTAGCCTCCAGTAGGTTGTCCGCGTCCAACTCGCGAAGACGCAGGAGGATGGGGTATTCAGACGTGTCCCGTGCGCCGCGGGGTGCTCGCGTTAGTACAGTCCGCGCGAGACGTTTTAGTGTCGTAGTTTTGCCCGCCCCCGGCGCGCCGAGAAGAATGAAGTTACCTTCGTGCGCAAGCAACGATTTCTCGGTTTGTTGTGATGCTGCGCGGTCGCCTCGGAACTTTCGGGGAATCGAAAGGAATAAGTCGATCGTGTGTTTATCAGTTTGCTTCGCCGTTGACAGACCGAAAAACTCGATCCTACCCGTCCATCGGGCTATTTCTGCGAGATGTTCACCAACAACGGACTCCAGCGCCGGCTTACTCGGTAGTCGCAATCGATGCTTTGAATATGCGTCTAGAAGGCGCTTTACTACTTCAAGGCCGATACTCTCGCCAAAGGCCACAGGTCCTCCTTGATAGTGCTGCGATATTCTACGCGCGGCAACCAAACTTTTTGGAACAGCCGACTCGTGACGTACGCTAGCTTGGTTCTTTCGTGGGACCTCATGGGAACTCACGCCAAAGGTGTCAAACCTTCGGTCCGGATCGATAACGACCCGTTTCCTGCCCCAAACAGCGAACAGACGTGAACGAAGGTTGTCCGCGTCGCGGAATCGTCGATCGTTCTTGATTTAGGTTCCCGGTAGCGGTCGAATCGGGCGCACTCATCCGACCCGGTTGGTGCGCCCGAGGTCGAGAGGAAGTGTTTAGGCGCACAGCGTCGCAAGCCCCGTGTCGAGATACCGGAGGAGGATCGGGTTGGCGCTGAACTCCCCGTCGCATCGTCGGATCAGGCCTGAGACGTGGCCGTCGCTTCGGAGCAGAACGCCGGCGGGATTGATCGCAACGTGAGCCATCCCTCGTGCCAGCCGATCCATGCGGCCAGTCGTCGCAGCGCGTTGCCCCGTGTCGTTCGGATCCATGACCGCGTCGCGCCCGCAGCTTTGGCGACCGCTTCGACGATCGCGTGCATTCTTGGACGCCCTACCGCGCGCTGCGCTCTCGGATGATCGGTCGAGCGCGGTTTGATCTCCACAACCTTCCTCATCGCCCGCGTCCACGTCGGTGCCGAGATAGATCTTCTTCGTCAGCTTCTCCCATAGTCTGTCCTCAGCTCCGATGCCGGCCAGGACGAACCCCCATAACTCAGGTTAGCAGTAAGGACGATCAGGATGAAAAAAGGCAAGCGCCGCGGTGAGGTCGAACCAATCCGGCGCCGGCTCCAGTCCCGCCGTGGCCCGGTAGCTCGACCACTTGTAGTTCTCGGGACGCTCCACCATCTTCGCGCGCACCGGGTTGAGCACCGTATAGCGCAGCACCTCGGCGAAGTAAGCCTCCTTCTCGATGAGGAAAGTCTTGAACCGCCCCTGGAACAGATGTCCGCATCTTGTGCACGCGATTGAACCATGCGGCGTAGGTGCTGTTGATCCAGTGCATACCGCGGGAGAGGTTCGGTTGAGGCGTCTGAATGATGAGGTGAAAGTGATTGGTCATCAGCACCCAGGCCGTGACCGACCAGCCGAACCGCTTCGCCGCCATGCCGAGGAAGTCGAGAAATGCCTGGCGATCCCCATTGGTTCGGAAGATCGGCCTGCGTTCATTGCCGCGTGGCGTCAGATGATAGAGAGCGCCTTCGAATTCAAGTCGTAACGGTCGTGCCATAACGCGCCGAGGATCCCTCAGGGTCACGAGTACGAGTAGAGGGTCAGGCCTTCTTTCTTCGCAAGTTATCAAGGCCTTTAGCCATCGACACTTAGAGCATCCAACTCGACTCTTGTTCGGGGCCATGATTATTTGAACCCTCCATTTCGTCGGCCAGCAGGCTTGTAGCTCAACGTAACCAACATGAACAGAGAACCGAAGGCCTGACCCTCGTCGGAGTTCTTGACCCTCGTCGGAGTTCTCGACTTCGTTTGTAAACCGAAGCGCAGCAGACCTGCGATGCCGGGCGGTGCTAACATACGCCGCTTCGGACACGGCGATGGCTTTGACCAGATTGAACTGGAGTGGCGTCCAGCAGAGCCAACCGCGAGTCTACAAGTGCGGCTACTGCGGGAAGGTTGTCTCGTCCATTCTGGGTTGGCAGGGATCCAAACCGCCAGACCAAAACCAGCCCGACGTGCCTGTCACGTTGCAACTTTGTCCGAATTGCATGTACCCAACATTCTTCGGCGTCGATCAGCAGATTCCGGACGTCGCGCCTGGCGAAGAGGTCCAAGGCCTCCCTGCCGACGTTGAAAATCTGTACCGCGAAGCTCGCAATTGTGTCGCTGCGTCCGCGTACACCGGGGCGGTCCTCTGCGCACGCAAGCTCCTCATGAGCATCGCCGTCGCCCAAGGTGACCAGCCAGGAAAGAACTTCTTCGAATACGTTGAGTTTCTAGCGAACAAAGGCTTCGTGCCGCCGAACGGTCGCGGGTGGGTGGACCACATTCGGAGCAAAGGGAACGAAGCAACGCATGAAATTAGGATGATGTCTCGACCTGACGCCGAGCAACTCATAACGTTCATAGAAATGCTGCTCAAGTTCATCTACGAGTTTCCTAGCCGCGTGCCTATCAAAACGCCCTAACCCGCTGACTAACTCTTCGCAGCAGCCGACGGAGAGACAGAAAGGGATCAGCCTTTCTCTTCGTTCTTATTCACCGCACAGATCCGTCGCTGCACCGCTGCATCAACCGGCCTTGATCGCCACTAAGCAAGGCGACACCGATGCATTCACCTCTCCGGAAGGTCCGTTCCGTAATCGCGGCGATAGGCTTCGCGCATCTTTTCGACTAACGGGATCAGGTGCGCATGCTCGGGGTTCTTGGCCAGTTCCTGGGCGGCGTAGTAGATCTCCAAGGCGCCGGCCGTTGCTTGTTCGCGGGCGGTTTCGATCGAGTCGGACAGTTCGCCGGCGAATGAGTCGAGGGCGTCGGCGAGCGTCTCCATTTCGAAGAGTTCCATCGCCTCGTCGCTGCTGCCGAGGAGTGTTGCGGTGCCCGTCGCGTCGCGTGGGGGAGCGTCGGCGAGGTGCGGGACCTGTTGGCGGACGGCGGCGAGGGTATCGAGAATCCCTTCTACGTCGACCTTCTGTTTTGTCATTGAATCCTCCAAATGCCGGGCGCGCCTCTCCGGCGCGCCCGGCTGACCGGGATTTGGTTACTTCAGACGTGCGGCGCGGGCGAGGGCTCGGGCGCAGGCGGCTGGACCTTGCGGTTGCGGCCGAGGCGGTTGGTCTTCCGCATCAGCGCGACGTGGGGCAGCAGGTTGGCGTGCTGCGGCACTTTGACCAGCTTCTTGCTGACCGTGTAGGTCAGCAGGACCGACTGGCCGAGGCTGTGTTTCATGGTGAGGACGGCCGAGGTGACGCCGTCGAGCGTCGCCTTGAGCTCGTCGCGGACCATCGTCCACCTCGCCGTGGCGTCGACTGCTGCCTGCAGCTCCTCGGCGGTCTGTCCGACCGTCGCCTGCACGGTCTCCGAGGCGCTGACGGCATTGATCGCCGCCTGCGTGAAGTCGGGGTTCAGCGCTGCTACCGACTGCAGCGTCCGCGCTGTCGGAATCGGCAACTGCACGTAGTTGGGAATCAGCGCGCGGAGTGCGCGGACGCTCTCTACGACCGATTCCGGAGTCACGGCCGGTTCCTGTTCCGCTGTGGCAGCGGATCCGTTGGCTACTGCTTGACTAACCATGATGCTTCTCCTTTCTCATCGGTGATAGGACGCCGCTCGCGCTGTCTGCGCAACTCGGGAGGAGTCCTGGTGAAACGTCAAAGAGCGTCCGTCGCAAACCGTCGCTCGCCTGCCTCCGCGGGTAGCGAGCCCCGGAGGAACGCATGTTGTGATGAGGCTGGAGGAGCTAACGCTCGACCCCACTTGCATCAGATTCCGGCTTGCCCTTGCTCAAGCGCGACGGAAGCTGCACCTCATTGTCAAATCCGGTCATGTGCTCCCCACCGGATTCTGGCTCGGGACTCGGACGCTATGACTCAGGCGTCGCCTCTGCGTGACTAGGCAAGGTAAGCCCGCAGTTTTCGAATGTCAATGCTTTGTACGTGTACTATTTTTTGACTTGATGGTTACGGCGCCTCTCGAGAGAGGTCCCCTCTTTCGAAGAGTCAACCCGGTCTCTCGCATGAGTGTGGAAACTCTTCGAAGCGAACCGCGGTCTCTCGCAAGGGGAAACGAGTCGCTTGCGAAGGGAGCCGAGGTCGCTTGCAAAGGGAGCGGAGTCGCTTGCAAAGGGAACGGAGTTGCTTGAAAAGGGAACGGAGTCGTTTGCAAAGGGAACGGAGTCGCTTGCAAAGAAAACCGAGGTCGCTTGCAAGGGGAACCGAGTCGCTTGCAAAGGGGCTGAGTCGCTTGCAAGGGGAGTCGTTATCCGTTCGAAAGAGGCTGCTTTGTGTCGGGAAGGAGAACGGTTTCACGCGGAGGCGCGGAGGAGGCGGAGAAAATCAAAACCTGCTTCTCTCCGCGATCCCCGCGTCTCCGTATGAAACATCGAGATAGGCCGCTCGCGAGCATCCCCCGCACAGCTACTCAGTGGGTGTTTTCGCCACCTTCGGCCACCCAGAGATCGTCGTCGTCGGTTTGTTCGGAGACCGGGCGCACGCATTCATCAACAACATCGTTGACGACATTAAGGACGGTGCTAAATTCGAGGCGGGCTGTCGGTACGATCATCTTATCGACGGATACGAAGTCGCCTTCATCGCAGTCGAGCCTACGTTCTACGGAGACTATTTCGGTAGAGACATCGACTTCTATGGGTCGCGCTCTTGCCCAATGATTCAAATGTTGTGGCCCGATCGAAATCAGTCGTTTCCATGGCAGCCGGAATGCGAACCCGAAATTCGCAAATTGCAACCGGTACTTGTCTCGCCGCGCAGCTCATGCCTGCAGCCGACGTAACGCGCCGCCCACTCAAGCGTCGGTGCTGCGATCTCGCGTCGCGGCCTACGCGGCTGAGCCGAAAAACATTAGCCGACGCGCTGTATCCTTGTGATTGTGAACTCTAAATCCAGCGAGGCGAGTGATTCGCCCGTCCCGGGATTCGAGCCCGCCACCGACGACCGATTGGCCCATGTTCTGGAGCAGCTGGTCGCGCGGGAACCCATCTTTCATCGTCCCGAGTTCGGCACTTCGCGCGCGGACTTCGAAAGAATGACCGAAACCACATTCTGGGAGGTGGGCGCCTCCGGAAAGCGCTACAGCCGCGAAGAGGTATTGGACGAGCTCGAAAGACGGTACAGCAAGCCGGTGGAAGAGGAGAGCCTTCAATCGAAAGATTTCCGCTGCCAAGAGTTATCAGAGAGCGTGTATCTTCTCACCTACGCTCTGCTTCAAGGGTCGCGCGAGAGTCGGAGAGCCACAATCTGGCGGTCTACCGCGGAAGGTTGGAAGATCGTGTATCACCAGGGAACCTTGCTGTCCCGGCTCTGAATCAAGACGTCGTCGAACCAGGTCGCAGGAGCGGAGACGGCAGGGGTCAGGCCTTCGATCTTCGGTGGTGAGTTCTCGTGGTCGGCAACGCGTGGCGGAGCGCTCGTCCGCCGAAAGCGTGGTTGGTCGAAAGCAGCCCAACAAGCGCTTGCAGCGGACTGCCTGCCGTCCTCTGCTAGTCTTGTTCTGCGCGCAGCACGCAGTCCGTTGAAGCGCAGAGCCGTTAGGCCCGCACACTGCCGAGGTACACGAGACCACTATGCCCGCCCTGAAGACGGACAAGACTTCTAAGCCCGCAGTCCGGAAACCGGCCAAGCGCACCGCCGCACGAGGCAAAGCTGCCGCGACGCTGCCGGAAGCCATGACCAGCAGGGTAAGTCCCGCGAAGGCTGCGGTCGGCGACAAACCGGTCTTCACTTACATCGCCAGCCTGCCGCAGCCGCAGCGAGGCATCGCCGAACGTGTCGATGCTCTGGCTGCCAGGACGCTTCCCGGCCTGCAGCGCTCCGTGAAGTGGGGCATGTCGTATTACGGCGTCGGCGACGGCTGGTGCTTCTGTTGCGGCGGCTTCGCCGGTCACGTCAAGCTCATGTTCGTGAACGGTGCGGCGCTCGAGCCGGTACCGCCAGTGACGCCGGTGGGGATGGGCAAGTCGACGCGGGGCGTGGAGCTCAGATCCGTGGACGACCTCGACGAACGCCAAATCGCGGCGTGGATGAAACAAGTGGCGGCCGTGCCCGGTGTCGGCGGGAAGAAGCGGTAGGCCGGAAGCCGGCCGAGACCTTGTAAGGGGTCAGGCCTTTGATTTGCAGTGTCTCAGTAACTCGGAAAAACAAAGGCCTGACCCCGTCAGGACATTTCCTAAAAGAACCTCAGCATCATGGAGTTACCCATGAATCTGTCACTCAGTGATCTCTGGACTGCCGCAGGCGTGATTCTCGGGTTTCAGGCAACAGCATTTGGTTGGCGTATCTCACAGGAGTCAGAGGTCGCGAACCGAAATGACATCGTCTGGCTTCCGCCCGCGGACTATCTTAATCTCGCCGCAATGCTCACCATGGTACTCGGCGTTTTTCTCGGCGCCGCCCTTGACATCACCTCGATAGGCCAGACGAAGCGACTATTTGGTCTATCCACTCTTCTCTTCGTATGTCATGGCATCGCCGTCGCTGGGCACTACGAATTGTATGGTCATGGTCATAAACGTTCTTTTCGCTGGTTCCCGTTTCAAGAGAAAGCCGCATTCGCCATCACTGTGCTCGTACTGGCGACCTACTGTTGGCTGGCGTGGCTTCGCTAGAAAGCCCGCCCAACTCTTCGCAGTGGCCGCTCGCTGGCGCAGAGCTTCTAGAATTAGTTCCCAGGCATCGCTCGCGCCTATGCTGTAAGATCTCTCGTGGATGTCTAACTTGTCATCGATTCTCAAAGAGCCACTGTTCTGGATCTCAAGCGCCCTGGGATCTCTCGTACTAAGTGTTGTTGCGAACTTGTTGACGCCGCGAGTAGCGCGGTATTTCGACGAACGCACTCATTCGAGGCTCCATGGGCACCGGCGCAAGCTGTGGCTTTTTCTTTGGCGAAGTCATGATCATGGATGGTGATTCATCAAAGCTCATGCACGGTAAGCTTGACGCTATTTACTGCTTCGCCGTTGCGATATTTTTTTCTACTTCTGGCTATATTCGTATTTGTTGTCGGTGGCACGGTGGGCGTATATCTCAGCCTGCCGGCCCAACTCTTGGTCGATGTCGTCATAGGAATTCCGTTCGTTTCGATCAGTCTGTTCGGCGCTAAGGTCGGACTAAAGCGCATCAGGATCGTGAGGACGGTCGAACATCGCCGTCAAGCTATCGAGACCTTCAAATCCCGAAATCCCGAGCTTGAGTCCGACGAGGAACGTCAATTTGTCACTGCCTGGGATCAAAAGCATATCGGGATGACGTTCGCTGAAGCGACCGAAGAAGCGGCGAAGAATCCGCTTATATTGCAGAAGCTAAAATCCGACCAGTAGTTTTCGTTTGGGGTTAGCCTTAGATCTTAGCCGCGTTTGACTCGGCACTCGCCAGAGCTGCAACATGCATCACCTCTGCGGAATGCTCGGTCGTAATCGACGACGGGCTTCGAACAGCTCCACGAGTGGAAGCCTTCAAATCGATTGTACGGTCGAGTCGGCGACGCCTGGCGGCTGCCGCCGGACTTTCTGGCCTCGGGGGACCGCAAAAGAAAAATCAAACTGCGCGCCTGGCGAGCTGGATCGCGAAGTAGAGCATCAGCAGCGCCGTGAGGACGTTGGTAATGATCTCCCAGCGCGGAGACGCGAACTTCGCTCCGGCGCGCACTGCGCTGCAGAGAAAGAGTCCCCGAAACATCGAGATACGATGAAGGGCGCACAGCTCATCACCGCCACGCACGACCCATGAATGGAGGGCTACAACGCATGAGGAGCCCACTACTCGCCTCGGCATTTGTCGCTGTTCTGCTGACCGGTTGCGTCTCATCGGCGGGAAACAAAAGAGATCCGGTCTCCATCCTTAAGCAACTGGATCAGGAACGAATTCAAGCGCAGATCGGCGCTGATGCGGCGGCTCTCGATCGGCTGTACGCCGAGGATTTTATCGGCATAGGCCCAAGCGGTACTGTCAGAACAAAGCCACAGGTGATTGCCGACTTCACGTCAGGCAGTTTGAGATTCCAGTCCATCACTACCGACGACGTGCTGTGGCGCGTTTATGGAGACACGGCCGTGGAGACCGGCCGCTCAACGATGGATGGCCAAGACAAGGGCAAAGCCGTTCCCCGCGACAATCGCTTCACCAGAGTGTGGGTGAAGCGGCAAGGCCGCTGGCAACTCGTGGCGAACCACTACTCGTTGCTGGTGACGCAGAAATGATTGCAGTTCGTCTTTCACCTTCAGCGAAGTGACATACGGCGGCGCCTCGGAGGAGATTATGGACACGCAAACGTTGATCGCATCGTTAGAAGCGGCGCCCGGCATCATCATTGGGCTCGTCCGCGAGGTGCCGCCCGAGAACCTCAAGCGCCGCCCTGCGCCGGATAAGTGGTCCGCCCACGAGCATGCCTGCCACATATCCGGCGGTCATATGGCATTCCTCGCGCGCCTGGAGTTGATGCTCTCTGACCCGTTCCCCCGGATAAAGTCGATAGAGCCATCACCTGACGAGGAGGCGGGCTCGCTACTGAGCATGGATCTGGACGAAGCGCTGAGCCAGTACGCGCGGGAGCGGGCTCTGACTGTCAAGCGGTTGAAGGAGCTATCCCCGGAGGATTGGCAGCGGACTGCCGAGCACGAGGCCTTCAGCCACTACTCGGTGCATATCATGTTCAGGCACATGCTGATTCACGAGATGCTTCACGCCTACAGGATCGACGAGCTGATGCTGAAAAAAGAGTGGGAGTAAACGAATTGCTCGACCGAGCGGCCGCTCACTTCGGCGGTTCGATGAACTGCGCCGCGCGGCGGCGTGTTCGACGGACGGCGCACGCGAGCTCGCATTCATCCGTTAATGTGAACGAAGGAACGAAAATCATATGTCGCAGAACATCACGACCGTAAACGCGTATCTGGACGGCTTCCGCAGGAATGATCACGAGCAGATCCTTTCGTGCCTCACTGATGACATCAAATGGACTGTCTTTGGCGCTTTCCAATTGAGCGGCAAAGATGCCTACGATAAAGCCATTGATGGCGCGCCCGAGTTCATTGACCCTCCCGAGCTCCAGGTGGTTCGTGTGGTGGAGCAGGGCGACGTCGTCATGGCAGAGCTCACCGGCACGGCGAAGCGCGCGGCGGGAGGGGAGATGCGCATGTCGATGGCGGAGGTATTCGTCATGCGTGAAGGCAAGATCGCTGAGCGGCGCGCCTGGGTGATTCCTCTGACGGAGAATGAGTACCGCTGAGCAGGACCCAGAGGAGGCATCGTGACGGTCAAGCGTATGGACAATGTCGGCATCGTCGTAGAAGACATCGAGGTTGCCATTGAATTTTTCGCCGAACTTGGCCTCGAACTCGAGGGGCGTGCCCCAATCGAGGGTGAGTGGGCGGGTCGCGTTACTGGGTTGCGCGACATGCGCGTCGAGATTGCCATGATGCGTACGCCGGACGGTCACAGCCGGCTGGAGATCTCCAGATTCCTCGCGCCGGCGGTGGTCGCTGATCACCGCAGTGCCCCGGTGAATGCTCTTGGTTACCTGCGCGTCATGTTCACCGTGGAGAACATCGACGACACGCTGGCCAGGCTCGGAAAACGCGGCGCGGAGCTCGTCGGCGAAGTGGTCCAGTACGAAGACATTTATCGGCTCTGCTACATCCGCGGCCCCGAAGGAATTCTCATCGGGCTTGCCGAAGAGCTCCGGCAACAGTCAGCCGTTCGTGATTGACTTCCAATGCTTACGCCGCTCGGCGATCCGCTTGTGCGTTGCCGGTCGTCGTGATCATCTGCGAGGAACGTCCGGCCACCTCGAGCGCGACGTCGCAGTCTCGCGAGTCAGGAGTTCACGTCGGCCGGAGCGAACTCAAAGGCGGCGAACGGGTCCGTCTGACTCCCCGTTGCAGCCGCAGCGTCGCACGCCAAACCGGAGCGCTACTTTGGCGCTGCCACCACGGTCGCCCGCGCGAATCCCGCATGCTGCCCGAGGTGATCGAGCATACCGACCGAGATCAGGTTCTCCCCCTCCCGCACCGTCAGCGTCGCCGTGAACGACAGCGGCGTTTCGCGGAATCCCTTTAGCTCAGCGGACTTGATCCGCACCTCGTTCGGCTGGCGGAAGGTCGTCGACAGCGCGCCCTGCGGCGTGTCGACCGCCACGAACACCTTGAACACGCCGGCCAGTTCGCCGTTGTCCTGCGGGACCAGGGTGAGGCTGCGCGCGTCGGCTAGCACCTCGATGTTGACCGCGTATCGCCCGCGCTCGACGAGCCGCGGCGCGCTGGTGCGGAGCTGCACCTGCCAGTCGTTCGCGCGCGCCGGCGTGAAAATGTTCGCGACCACACGGTCCGCCATCTCATCGTCGAATGTCTTCGGCGTGTAGCTCTGCCGCGCTCGCGCCGTGTAATTGTTGTTTTTCATCCGCACGGTGATCGGGCGCGTGCCCTTCAGCTCGTCGGATGGCCGGTAACCGAGCGAGTAGTAGGAGTCGAGATCGGTGCTGATCGTGTTGAACAGCCGCCCGATGCCCGACATCGGTCCCGCCGCCCCACCTGTGGCCTTCGCCAAAAGCTCGTGCGCCTCCTCGGTATTGCTCGACCGCGCAGCGTCCGCCCCGTTGTCCTCGGTGCCGGTGCCGCTCACCGCCGTGTAGTTGTCCGTCGGCATCAGGACCGACAGCATGTACAGCGTCGCGCCGTTTGCGTTCGCGCTGCGGCCGAGGTCCTCCAGGATCTTCCGCTGCGCGTACGCCTCTTCCTGCGGATGCGCGATCGCGGCGTCGAACCCCTGCATGTAGCGCGTGAAGATCGAATTCGCCCAGTTGTACATGTCCGTGCCGGGACGGACCGGCAGCTCGGTGCCGGCCATCACCACGATCTTTTTGCCGTCGACGCCAGCCACGGTCGACATCGCCACTTCCAGCGCGTTGAGCACCGCGCGCGAGAAGAGCAGCACCCGCTGCGTCTCGATGCGCGCGTCGTCGATGCACTCCTCGTACGCCAGGCGGAACGGCATCCGCCCGCTCTTCGCGAAATTCAGGAGCTGCGTACACTGCTGCTGCAGCGCCTGAAACTCGCTCTTGCCCGAAGCGGGCGTGCCGTTGTTCGCGATCCTGTCGAGCGCCGCGTGCAGCGTGCCCCTGTCGGTGGTCAGCGGAGCGTCGATATTCAATCTACCCGACCAGCTGATCACCGTCGCGTGATCCTCGGGCCGCAGTCGTTCGTCGACAAACTTCTTCAGCTCCGCGATGACCTGCTTGCGGAGCAAAGGATGCATGGCCCGGTTGTCGACGAACAGGATGAAGTTGCGCGGCTTCGCGGCGGGTACAGGCGCCGATTGCGTCGTCTGCTCGATTGCCGGCACCGGCTCCCCGCTGCGGACTTCGTAGAAGTTCGTGATCTTCTGCGGCCGCTTGTCCTCGAGAATCTCGAAGTCTTCCTTCGTCAGTCCCTTGACCGGCTTGCCGCCTCGATCGGTAACGACCACGTCGACGTTGACGACGCGTACCTCGATCGATTCGATGACCGGCATCTGAGCCTGCAGCGGGAGCACGGCCAGTGCGAGGAGGAGCAGGAATGGGCGCATCCGCGCAAGGTAGCAAACTCGCGGGCGTCATGGGTAAGGAGTATCGATTTGTCTGTCGCGAGGTAATTCCGCATGGTGCCGTGCTCGATCTGCTGCGCAAGATCCGAGGCGTTGCGATGTTTCGTATCGGCGATCGACCGTTCGCGGGAGGCCGGTGCACGGGGGAAACGCTCAACTAGTGCAAGTACGCTACATTTGGCGTGCGGCTCGACGCCGGCGAGCTTTGAAAAAGGCACTGCGGCCCTCGACTAATCTTTATATTCCAGAATATCTCCAGGCTGACAGTCGAGCGCACTGCAGATTGCTTCCAGGGTCGAAAGGCGGATGGCCTTGGCCTTACCGTTTTTCAATATCGAGATATTCGCCATTGTGATGCCGACTTTTTCGGCGAGCGCGGTGACGCTCATTTTCCTTTTCGCCAACATGACGTCGATGTTGATGATGATGGCCATGGCTCTATACGGTTAAGTCGTTCTCGGACTTCATATCCACCGCGTTTTGCAGAAGCCGCTCGAAAACCGCTGCCGCAGTGGCGATTACGATGGAGATGAAGATCATCGCTAGACCCATTGCAACACCGCCGGCAATGTCATCCTTGCCGCGCATCGCTATGAATATGTAAGCGACAGCCGCTCCGATCAATGCGACCAGGGATATTGCGCAATATTTGATTGTCCGCAGGGCTCTGACGGAATCCAGCGAGAATACTTGATTTCGTCCGATGTATCCGAGCAACCGGAACGCTTGAAAGAGCGCCGAGAAATACGCAATGGACGCGAGATACGCGTACGCCAGGAAGGGGTCCTTGAAGTAAATCTCAAAGGTCGTGGCATGCGCGTTCCTGCCCTCGAGATGAGGTTCCCAAAGCATGAGAGCAAGGGTGCCGATGCCTATGAGTACGATGACGGCCTGAAGAAATACGGTCGAGCTTCGTTTGATCGCTGGCGCTTTCTGCATGCCCTCATCGTAGGTTCGCATTTATCGTTTGTCAATATGTTTTTATCGTTAGCTGGCTGCGTCTTGGCAGCGCGATTTCGAAGGAGGGGGACACCTCGCTCTTCCGAGGACGATTCGAAGGGGAGGCATAACGTCCTTCGCGGAGGCCTGAACGCAGACCTCCGCGAGAACTGTCAATCAGGAGACGAGATGCATCGAGATTTCGCTCAGCTCGGAATCCGCCCTGGCTACGACCCGGACGTGGTCGACCTTGCGGCCGTCCTTGAAGTCGAGGAATGAATAGATGCCGCGCGCGTGGGTCTTGTCATTGAAATCGACAACCTGTGTATCGCCATTCTCGAAGACGATCTCGGCGAAACTGATCTGCGCGGTTCCCTTGTCGATCTGCAGCAGCATTCCGCTTCCGCGCCGGTCGACATTCATGGCGAACTCGGTCCAGCCATCTTCCCGCTCGATCGTCGTCGTGTCGCTCCATGCGCGCGCGCTGGCGGGCGGCAGCGACGCTACGACCGCAGCGGTGAAGACGACCGGCGCCAGGTAGACGCGCGGCGCGACGCGGAAGGCCACGCCGGGCCTGATGACGACCTCGGGGAGCGTGCGGCGGATCGGGAACCCGGGCCGCACGGTAACCCGAACGCGATTCCCCCGCGTGTGGACCACGCGCACGCGCGCGGCCTGCGCTATGGCGGTGATGGAAAGTGTGGTTGCGATGAACAGCATGGCGACGATGATTCGTTTTTTCATACCTCTTCCTTCCTCAATCAAACGTTTTACCGGGCGAATAACGGATTGGGTTTCCGGGGCTTCGATGGCATTGGATGGCCGTCAAGCGCTCTTGTTTACACGGCAGGCGTGAACGTCATACCTGATCGCGGTTGCGCTACTATCACGCGTGAATCCAAGCCATTAGGTAAGAGCGGAACAGCGATGAAACGCACGTGGACGATCATCGGCGTCAGCGACGTTGCCAGGAGCTTCAAATGGTATCAGTCGCTCTTCGGTCAGCCCGCGACGGCTCCGGCTCACGACTACTTTGGTCAAATCGCCGACACGGATGGAACCGTCTTGCTCTGCATGCACCAGTGGGGTGCTCACGAGCATCCCTCTCTGAGAAGTCCGGACGAGGCGCCGCCTGGCAACGGGATCCTCTTGTTTTTCCGCGTCGACGATTTCGACAACGCGCTGAAGCGGGCACGTGCTCTCGTCGATCGGTTCGAAGAGGAGCCAAACGTGAACCCGAATACGCAAACGTGGAAGTTCTCGCTCAGGGATCCAGATGGATACTACGTCTCGATTAGCGCGCTGGCTGCGCAGGAGCAAAGAAGCCCGCGAAGAAGCGCATGAATAAGAGCTCGCAGCGGGCGAAGGCGGAAAAATGAAACCAGTACTCTTACTGCGGATCACGGCGATCATTTCGTTGTTATTCGCGGTACTGCATACGCTTGGCGGAGCGAATTCGTGGTCTCCAGTCGGAGAAACCGATGTCCTTCGCGCAATGCGCTCCTATCACTTCGATGCCGGCGGCGTTAGCCGTAGCTACCTCGATTTCTACCTCGGATTGGGTTTCAGCGTCGGCGTCTTTCTGCTCTTGCAGGCCGTTCTGCTCTGGCAGCTCGCGACAATCGCGAAGGTTGATCCTATTCGCATCCGCCCGATGGTCGTCTCGTTCTTCGTCGCGTCCATCGTGAGCGGATTCCTGTCCTGGAAATTCATTTTTGCGGCGCCTGCTATCTTTTCCGCGGTCATCGCAATTCTTCTTGCACTTACGTTTTATGCAGCAGGAAAGGGTCAACTACCGTCGCGTTAGTGGAAGGGTTTACGAACGCCGCCATAGTCCGGCTGGGTTTGCGCCGGCCAGGCCTGCTGCCCGCAGTTGTTCAGAAACCTTGCTGACGCCGGCGATTCGTTTGCGCGGCAATTTCCAGGCGCGCGGTGCGTCGTCGATGGCGCGGTCGATGTACATCAACTGGCCTCCACTGAAGCGCCATCCCCGAGGCTCGAATCGCTCCAACTCGACGGGGACGGTGAAGGCGCGCATGGATCGTTTGCCGTAGACGTTGAAGAAGCCGTCGAAGTAGCTGAGTCCGAGGGCGATGTAGGGGTAGATCGCTTCGCGGGAGCGGATTGTGGTGAAGTTCGATTTCGCCACAGCGCCCCAGAGCCCGCCGGTTTCGTAGAGCGCCAGGCAGTGGCCGTCGTCGCTGGCGGCGTCCATGTACATGATGCGCGGCGGATGGCCGAGCTCCCGAAGCGCGGCGGCGGCGAAGAGGGCGCCGCTGAAGCATTGCGCGCGTCCGCTCTTCATCACTGCACGTGGAGAGGCGGCGCCGCCTCGTGGGTCGTAATCCAGCTCGTCAAGAAACTGCTGGATGTGCGCAGGCGTCTTTAGTCCCGCCAGAATCCGCCGTTCGTCCGGCGACCAATCCATTAAATTTTTCAAGATGGTGAGGTTAGCAGAGTGCGGCGAACAGCATCCTGTGATGTTCGTTCTGTACGTGAAATCAGCTCGGGGCGTATCCTCATCCATCGGAAGCCAACCGATCATGCGACTCATCTCCTGTGCGCTCCTTGCCCTGATTGCGACCGTGGCGGCCGGCCAGCCGTCGAACGGAAATCTCTCGTGCTCTCCCAACTACTCGGTGCCGGCGGGGGGAGTCGAGGTCACCATTCGGACGAACAACTTTTACCGGTTCAGGTCGCCGCAGGTTTTCTTCGGCGGTGTTCCTTCGCCGCGGGTCACCGTGGTCGATCCCGATAACGTAAAAGCCGTGGCTCCGCCGCATGCCACTGGAGTCGTCGACGTGACGATGATCGACGGCGGCGTGTTCCTTAGCACCTATCTCCCATTCGCGTACGCGCCGGTGCTCGAAGAGATCCTTATCCCGATCGCCTATAAGCCCATCGATGCGAATTACGGCACGCGGTGGATGAGTGAGATTTCTGTCTACAACGATTCGGACGACACCGTTCCAGTCGACGCGGAGCTTTGCAATTTCATCGGTCTCTGGTCCGACTGCAGTCAGGGCGCGCGGCGGGTTCCGCCGCATGCGTCGATGCGGATCGAGCCGTGGTCGGATTTTCCTGACTATCCCCTCATGACCTTGCGGCCGCCCGCCGATCACGCGGACCGATTGCACTTCACCGTGCGCTTGCGTGAGATGTCGCGCGATCCTGACGGTCCCGGGACCGAAATCCCGGTCCTCCGGTCGCGCGACTTTCAACAGAAGAAGGTCTGGCTGTCCTCGATCCCGACGAGCTCGCGATTCCGTTCGACACTTCGCGTCTACACACGCTGGTATAGCGTGACCGTGCGGGTGAAGGACAACGCCTCCGGCGAAGTGCTGAAGGAGTGGTTGATTCCTCACTATTTTCCGACCGACGTCGACACGCTTGGGACGGTGACGCTGGCCGGCCTGCTCGAGGCGCCCGAGGTGCGTTCGCATGAACGAGTGCGCATCGAAGTCGAGAGCGCGAGTCCTGTCTGGGCGCTGCTGACGCTGACCGACAACGAATCGCAGCGCGTACAGATCTTCACGCCTCAGTGATGGCCGGCGGATCGCACGCCGGCAGCGAAGAAAGGAGTGGTGGTGTCCGACAAACCGAAGCCCAGCGTGGTCGTCTTCGTTGCCGATGTGCGCCGGGCCAGTACGTTCTATCGTGAAGTGGCATCGATGGATGTCCTGATCGAGGATGAAGGCTACGCAGTCATGGAGATCGACGGTCTGCAGCTTGTGATTCACGCTCTTTCCGGCGAGCCGCGCGTCGCTCCCGACGCGATTTCTGTGCGTGAGGATTCGTACGTCAAGCTCTGCCTGCCTGTTGCCAGTATCGCCGCGGCGCGCTCGCTGGCCGCCGCGAATGGCGGCGCGATCAAGTCTCCGCGACATGAGTGGGAAGCGCGCGGGTTCCGCGCCTGCGACGGACACGATCCGGAAGGCAATGTGATTCAGGTTCGCGAGCCGGCCACGTAACTCAGTTGCAACTCACCGCCCGGACGTCTGTGAAGTACAACCCGCCGTGGCGCTTTTCGATCTCGAATCGGATCGAGCTGCATGGAAGGTTATCGGCGCTCAGCGCGAGGATGGTCCGGCCGTTTGAATGCGTGACGTCGTGCTTCATCAGCATGCCCAGTAGGTGGAGGCGCTCGCGATCGGGCGATGAGGCGATCATCTCGTTTGTGAGCCTGCGCAGAACCGTGACGACGTTTGGTAAGGCAATGCTCTGCGTCGAACGGTGATGAATGACCGCGTCCCACAGCTCGTCGCTGGCTTTGAGCTCCTTGTCTGCGTACTCGGCGGGCGTATTCGTCACGCCGTCCGGAGTCACGCGAATCTGCCACGTCATCTCCGGCTCGGTGCAACTGCCGCAGGAGGAGAACGATTTGTAGTCGCCTTTGGCGCGGATGGTGATCGAGCGGTCGGAGAACGTGTTCGCCGCGGTCGCGAGCGAGGTCGAGTACGAGCGGATGAACAACGGGGACGCCGTGCGGCCGTCCCACTCCCACACGCTGATCTGCTGCCGGACCGTTCCGCCAGCGGCCGCGGCGGCATGGGCATCGATGTAGAAGCGCGGCCGGCCGTTCCGGTTCGGAGTCAGCTGTCCGACGCGGCCGATTAGAGGTCCGTCTCCCCACGCGGATGTGTACGACGCCCAGTTGCCGATTTCGTCGCGCGATGCGTAGTGCCGCGCAGCGGCGTCTTTGATGTTCCAGCGAACGGCGAACGGACCGCCGCGGTCGCGAGCGACGACGAAGAACGTTCCGGCGTGGAGATACGACGCCGAGATCGCCCACGCCGCGCGATCGCTCAGCGAAACGGCTTCGGCTCGCAAGTCGTACTCGCCCGAGCCGCCGCGGTTGAGTTGGTGGATGGCATCGACGACGTCGCGCGGCGATGCGGAGGGATGCGTATTGAGATAGAGCGCGGTCCAGTCGCCGGCGATGCGCCACGCGCGGTTCAGCGTTCGCGGGAAATCGGGCGAGCGGCTAGCGGCGGTGGAGTCGGAGAATCTCGAATCGAGCTCGGAGCGAACGCTCGCATATGCGGATCGCAATTCCGCGCCCCGAGGATCAATCGGTTGGGCGAGAACAGTAATGGCGATGATCGCCGCAAACATCGCGGGGAAGCGTAGCATCGCAACATGACCGCTTCTCTTCTGTATCGCATTGCTGCCGTGCTGTTTGTCCTCTTCGCGGCGGGTCATACGTTTGGCTTTCTGAAATTCAAGCCGGCCACCGCGGAAGGCGAGGACGTGTGGCAGTCGATGAACGACGTCCCGTTCCACATCGGCGGCAGGAGCTACACGTACGGCGGCTTCTATCGCGGCTTCGGGTTGTACGTCACCGCGTATCTGCTCTTCTCCGCGTTCCTGTCGTGGCAGCTCGGGCAGATGTCGGTGCAGTATCCGGAGGCATGCGGAGTAATCGGATGGGCGTTGTGCTCCGTGCAGATCGCCGGGTTCGTTCTGAGCTGTCTCTATTTCGCGCCGATCACCGCTGCATTTTCCGGCATCGCGGCGGTGTGCATCGGCGTCGCCGCGTGGCTGACGTAGTCACGCGGAGACGCGGGGACGCGGAGAGATCGCTCAGCGCAACGCGACGGGCTTGGCGCGGTACACCTGCGGATAGGTTTGTTTCAGCGCTTCGATCTTCGGCAGATCGTTGTAGACGATGTACGGCTGCTGTGGATTGTGGATCAGGTAATCCTGATGGTAATCCTCGGCTGCATAGAAGCCTTTCAGCGGCTCGATCTTCGTGACGATCGGCGACGCAAAGACTTTTGCTTTGGTCAATTGCGCCACGTACGCGCGCGCCACGCGCTCCTGCGACGGGGACGCGAAAAAGATTTCGGAGCGATAGCTTGGACCGCGATCCGGACCCTGCCGGTCCAGCTCCGTCGGATCGTGCGCGACGGAGAAGAAGAGCCGAAGGAGCTGGCCGTACGAGATCTGCTTCGGATCGAATGTGATCTGAACCGATTCCGCGTGTCCCGTCCGCTCGGTGCCGACCATCTCGTAGTGCGCCGTGGCCTTGTCGCCGCCTGAGTAGCCAGCCACGACGCGAGTCACGCCCTGCACGTGTTCGAACATCCCCTGCAATCCCCAGAAACAGCCGCCCGCGAGCACGGCGACCTGTGGCCCGGTGGCCTCCGCGGCCGGCGTATCGACTTCGGGAGCGGGAATCGCCTTGTTGACCGCATCCGCGTTCGCGCCGCAGCTCAGCAGCAACGTGACGAACGCCATCGCAAGAAGTGACTTTTTCATTCGGGATTTCCTCCGCGTCTCCGCGTGAAAAAATCAAAACGCGAGCGTCCCGGTCCTTATGCCCTTGATATTCGCGATTGCCGGATCAGGATGGCGATCACGAGCGGCAGCGCCGCCGCGACCAGTCCCCACGGCAGCAGGAACATCAGCCCGAATCCAGGCGACGTCAGCGCGATCAATCCCCACAACATCAGCGTGATGCCGCGCCACGTCTTCCGCTCCGGCAGGAAGAAGCCGGCGAGCAGGACGAGCAGTCCGCCGATCATGACGCCGGCGCTGATGAACTCGAGGAACAGCGATTTCACCATCCAGCCGAAATGCGGCTTGTCGATGATGACGGCGGCGACGACCAGCATCGCGATCAGCACCATGACCACGCCTACCCAGGCCGTGATCACCCACCCGCGGCGCGGACGGACGGCTTCATTCATTGCGATTTCGGACACGGAGTTCCTTTCGCTGCTGTCGTTGGGAATCGCGCTATTGTACCAGCGGGGTGAGCGCGCCTCTTATTGTTCGCCGGTCCAGTCCTGACCGAAGCCGAGGACATGACCGTCTTGGTCGCGGACAGCGAACTCTTTCATCTGGTATGCAGTCTGGATGACCGGGCCATAAACGACGTCGGCGCCATTCGTTCGCAACTCGTCATGCAGCGACTGCGCGTCGGCGATCCAGAAGAAGACATCCCACGTTCCACCCTGCGCCTCGTTCGGGACGATCTTCGACGGATCGGCGACGCGGCGAAGCATGATCGATAGGCCATCGCGGCTTACGATCGCGAATTCGTTTCCGGCCGCGTATTCGCTCTTGAAGCCGAGCACTGTTTCGTAGTGACCAGCGGAGGCGGCGACGTCAGCGACCGGAAAATAGGGGGCGCTGCGGATCAACTGTTGTGGCATTCGCGCACGATACAATCGGTCCGCCATGATTGCCGAGTTCCGCGGGTTTCTTACGAAGACGAATGCACTCGCGCTGGCGGTCGGCGTCATCGTCGGCGCCGCGGTCGGCAATGTCGTTTCCGCCCTCGCTGCGGATGTCCTCATGCCGGTGATCGGACTTCTCCTTCCCGGCGGCGATTGGCGGCAGGCGAAATACGTTCTCCGTACGGCCACCGACGCCACCGGCAAGGTTTCCGAAAGCGCCATCCTCTACGGCCACTTCCTCGGCACGCTCATCGACTTCGTCGTGATCTCGTTCGTGGTCTTCCTGATCGTGAAGGCGCTCGTGAAGCCGGTGTCGGTGCCTCCTGGCGCGCCGATGAAGGCGTGTCCGGAATGCCTGGAGATGGTGCCGGCCGCGGCGAGACGCTGCCGCGCGTGTAGCGCCGCTCTCAGCGCATGAACGATATTCGCGACCTCTACGGCCGGATGATCGCCGGCTGGAACGCGGGCGATGCGGCTGCCATGACGCGCGATTTCGCCGATGACGGACAGATCGTCGGCTTCGACGGCAGCGAGGTAAGCGGGCGGGAGCAGATAGCGTCGCACCTCGCCGGCATCTTCGCGAATCACAAGGTCGCGTCGTACGTCACGCTGGTCCGCGACGTGCGCGAGCTCGCGCCGGATGTGATGCTGCTGCGCGCGCACGCCGGCATGGTTCCGCCGGGTACGTCAGAAATCAACCGCGCCACGAATGCCGTGCAGACGCTGATTGCGATCAAGCGCGGCGATCGCTGGCGGATCGCGCTGTTCCAGAACACGCCCGCCGCCTGGCACGGCCGCGAGGACGACGCCAACGCGCTCACCGCGGAACTGCAGGCGGCATTTCGAAAGTAAAGCCAGACAAGCACATCGTGGAATCGGACATTGATCGCATGAACAGGCGCGCCTGGCCAGGGGCGTGGCGGCGGTTCGCCATATGGTTGTTGCTCACCTTCGCCGGCAATTACGTCCACGCCCGGATTCGGCCATTCATCCTTACGAGACTGCCCAGTGAATTCCTCCGCGATATCTACCTCCGCATCACGAGCGGCTTCTTCCTCACGTGCACGTTGGTGAGTGGGGGCGGCCTCGTGGTTTGCTATTACTTCGCGCTGAGGGAACGGCGCGTTCACACGGCTCTGACTGAATTCGGACTTGCCGCCAGGAGCATAGTCGCAGCACTCTTAGTACTCATCGCTTTCGTGCTTGCACTGGAGGTAAACGGCCTTACGTGACTCCGCTCCGGGCCGCTGCTTCATAACGGCCGAAGTGTTGAGGGATACACTCAAAGTCGATGCTCCTGTCCGTCCTTCTCTATGGCGGTCTGTTCGCTGCGATGGCCGGCGCCGTTGCAATGCTGTGGCGACGTACGCGGCGTCGTGCCGCGGTGATCGTTGCGACCGGCATGACACTCGTTGTCGTCGCGCTCCTCTGGCCCGCAACCGAGCAGCGCGCGACGGTGAACGCGTCGAAGCTCGACGAGATCATGCCGCGCTGGCAGTTCGTCGAACGGCACGAGATCCGGATTGCCGCGACGCCGGAGCGGATCTACTCCGCCATCCGCAACGTGACGGCGAGCGAGATCCGATTCTTTCAGGTCCTCACTGCCATTCGCTGCATGGGGCGCTGCCGCGAGAAGGAGAGCATCCTTCATGCGCCCGCGGCGAAGCCGATCCTCGACGTCGCCGTCGGCAGCGGATTCCGGATGCTGGCCGACGACGCGCCGCGCGAGTTGGTCATCGGATCGCGCGTGGCACCGGGAGCATTCGCGGTGATGAACTTTCACATCGGTGGCGACGGCCTCGTGACCACGGAAACGCGCGTCTTCGCGCGGAACGACAGAGCGCGCCGCCGGTTCGCGATCTACTGGCGCTTCATCCGCCCCGGCAGCGGCATCATCCGCCGCAGCTGGCTCGAAGCGATCAAGCGCCGCGCGGAAGGCTGAGGGGCGGTTTCCCGCCGAGACGGGGAGCGGAGAAAACCTGTTTTCCTCCGCCCCTCCTCGATGTATCGTTCGCAAATGCCGCATCGCTATCCGCAGGAGGCCGTCCTGCGCGACGGCCGCAGAGTTCTGCTCCGTCCCTTCGCCGAGAAGGACGTCGACCCGTTGTATGAGTTCTTCCAGCACCTTCCCATCGCGTACCGCCGTTTCGCGTGGGACCACATCGAGAACCGGTCGCTGATCGAGAGCTGGGGCCGCGACATCGACTACGCGAAGGTGCTGCCGCTGCTGGCGCTCGATGGCCATCGCATCGTCGCCGACGCGACGCTTCATCGCCGCCTGGGCGGTCCGCTTCGCCTGACCGGCCGGATCAAGTGGATGATCGAGCCCGCCTTCCGCGGCGTCGGCCTCGGGACGTTGCTCGTCAACCAGTTCATCGGCATCGCCCGCGAAAACGGCCTCCGCCATCTCAACGCGATGCTGATCTCCGACCTCGAAGCCGATGCCGTGACCACCCTCCAAAACCTCGGCTTCACCCCCTACGTGATGCCCGGCTACGGAACGGACCCCGACGGCAATCAGCACGACATGACCAAGCTGATTCTGAAGCTGTGATGGTTTTGAAGCGTTCATCCGCAGATTACGCAGATGCGACGCAGATGCATCTTCGATCTCATCGGCGGCCATCTGCGTAATCTGCGGATCGGGCCTCCTCCAGCATCCGCGCGGGCGCGTCGAGCGCAACGTCGATCCCTAGAAATCGCAGAGCGAACTGCAGCGTCTCGCGAACGCGCTTCTCATCGAGCGACGGCAACGGCAGGGCACCATCGCGTTTGCCGAGCTTGGAGCCATCTGCATTCACGACCAGCGGCAAGTGCGCGTAGGACGGAGTTGGGAGGCCGAGCGCGCGCTGCAGCGCGATTTGCCGCGCGGTTGACGTCAGCAGATCGGCGCCGCGGACGACCTGCGTGATGTTTTGCGCGGCATCGTCGACGACCACGGCCAGTTGATACGCGTAGACGCCGTCGGCGCGGCGGACGACGAAGTCTCCGGTCTCCGCGGCGACGTCCTCCTCGACACGCCCGCGAATCATGTCATCGAAGCCGATGACCTCGTGCGGCGTGCGGAAGCGGACGGCGCGCGCAACGCGTCCGGCCGGCAATCCGTCGCGGCAGGTGCCCGGATACACGGCTTCGCGTCCGAGTGGCGCCGAGGCTGTGCGCGCGAGGTCAGCGCGCGAACAGCCGCAGTCGTAGACGAGATTCTTCGCGCGCAGGGTGGCGAGCGCATCGTCGTACAACGCGATCCGCTGCGATTGATGCACGACTTCGCCGTCCCACGTCAGTCCGTAACGCTCGAGCGCGCGAAGGATCTCGTCCGCCGATCCCGCGATGACACGCGGCGTGTCGAGATCCTCCATCCGCACCAGCCACCGGCCGCCCTCGCGGCGCGCGAACAGCCACGATCCCACCGCCGCGACCAGACTGCCGAGGTGGAGCGGACCGGTAGGGGAGGGCGCGAAGCGGCCGGTTGGTGTCATCGAAAGTCAATCCGCAGATGGCGCAGATTGACGCGGATGGAGAACGAATGCATCTGCGTCCATCTGCGAAATCAGCGGATGCGGTTCAGCCGGCGTGTTGCGACACGGACAACGTGTTGCCGTCCGGGTCCTTGAACCACGCCACTTTCGCACCGCCGGGCGCGGCCCAGATGCCGAGGTCGTCCTGCTCGAAGAAGCCGTAGCGTTCGAAGACAACGCCTTTCGCGGTGAGCGCTGCGACCTCCTTCTCGATCTCGGAAACTTCCCAGCCCAGGATCGTGAACACGGCCGGCTTGAAATCGGGCTGGACTTTGGCGACGCGGATCATCGTGCCGTTCGCGTCGAGCACCATGGCGAAGCCGTCGTTGTCGACGAAGCGGAGGCCGAGCGTGTCGACGTAGAACGCGCGGGCCTTGTCGAAGTCGAGGGTAGGGACGAAGGCGACGATCTTCTTGTCGTTGAGCATCAGCAGCACCCGCTTCCTGGCATATGCATGTGGTCCGGTCCCGCCGTGGCGGGGATGAATGCTACGCCTTCGCCGCGAACCGCCCGCAGCCATGCCCGCGCCGAGGCGGCCAGGATTACGATCACGCAGAGCATCAGGATCGACGTCAGCGTGGCGTCGAGGTAGCCGGTGAACGGATCTTTGGCCATCATCTTCGGACCGAGGAAGTTGTCGATGATGGAGCGGTATCCGGCGTAGAGCGTAGTGGACGCGACGAAGGCCAGC
>JAFAOU010000136.1 GCA_019247495.1 Acidobacteriota bacterium | reverse complement strand
ACCGCGGATGTCGATGGTCTGCACCATCGGATTCCAGCGCACGTTGACGCCCGCAACGAGCCGCAACAGGTCGGGAACTGTGCGCGCACCCGACTCCGCGATCTGCTTGGCCGTGACGACCGTGACCGCGCTCGGCGCCTTCGAGATAGGAATCTCGGTTTTCGTGGCCGCTTCGACTTTGAGCTGCTCTTCGCCGAACAGCGTGACTTCGCCGATCGATTTCGGCGTCTGCGGCGTCTGCGCAGCAAGAGCAAACGGAATCGCGGCGATGAAAAGCACAGCAGCGGCGCGGGACGTCATCACGGTCACCTCGTTGTGATCGGCGGAGTTTACCGTTTGACTGTCGTCGCGCTACTGCGACGTGATGATCGCGGAAATCCCCGCCGCTTCCAGCTTCGCGCGAACGCCCGCTGCCTGATCGCGCGTCTCGAACGGACCGATTCGGACGAGGTAGAGCGACGTGTGATCGATGGTGGCGTCCTGACCGATGCCGGCGAGTTTCTTCTGCAACGCCTTGGCATTCGTTTCCTGCGAGAACGCTCCGACCTGGATGACGTAGCGCCCTGTGCGCGGGGCGGCAGCGCGCGTCTGCGGTTGCGGTTGCGGCGTCACACGTGGCGTAGGAGCCGGCGACGGCGGAAGCGGTGACGTCTTCACCGGGACGTCCTCGATCGTGGTGCCATTCGCGGCAACCTGGCGCCGCGTCTCAACACCAGCATGTTCCTCGGTTACCTGAACGCTTTCGACGGTCGCCGGAGCGGCAGGCTGCGGCTGTGTCATCGTCGGAGCGGGGACGGGAGCAGGCGCCGGAGTTGGCGTCGCCGCGACGGCGCTCGTGTCGGGTACCGTCACGTTGAACGCCGCGGGCGGCTCGCGTTCGCCGCGGCCCATCTTGACCACGTTTATATCGATCTCGCCGCCGCCGCTGTCGGCAATTCCGATCTGTTGCGCCGCCGCATACGAAAGATCGACGAGACGGTCGCCAACGTACGGTCCACGATCATTGACACGGACGCGGACCGTCTGGCCCGTCTTCGAGTTGTGAACGTCCAGCAGCGTTCCGAAAGGGAGGGTCCGGTGCGATGCAGTCATCAACATCGGATCGAAGATCTCGCCGTTCGCAGTCGTGCGTCCGGCGAACTCCTGTCCGACCCAGCCGGCCAGACCGTGCGCCGACATCGGCTGCGGCGGTGTGTTCGCCTGCGCGGTCCCTGTATTCGAAGCGGCCGCGATCTGCGCCGGTGTTGGATTCGAATCCGGCGCGGGGTGAAACGAACATGCTGCCAATGTCACCACGGCCAACGACAGGAGAACTCGTTTCATACCCGCACCTCGCCGGCTTCTGTTCGGATGTGTGACCGCTCTGCGTTGAGGATGGGATCGACATCCTCGATCAGAAAACGTTCCGTCTGTTGCTTCGAAAGCCCTGTGTAATTTTCCGGCCTTGCCATCTCGCTGATGGATGCTCGATCGATGCCGAACAGCTCGTCGGCGGCGATGCGATCGAAGAGATCGTTCTCGGCCGCGCCCGATTTCAACACGTCTGCCGCCGCCTGCGAATGGATGCGCACGCGCTCGTGCAGCACCTGCCGGTCGCCGCCGCGCCGCGTGCCTTCCATCATCAGGTTCTCGGTCATCATGAACGGCAGCTCCCGCCGGACGTTGGCCGCGATCACTTCTTCGTGCACGACCAGTCCGGCGGCGATGTTGTCATAGATCAGCGCGATCGCATCCGCCGCCAGAAACGCTTCGGGGATGGCGATGCGCCGGTTGGCGGAATCGTCGAGCGTCCGTTCGAACCATTGCGTCGCGGCGGTAAATGCGGGATTGAGCGCGTTGACGATGAGATGCCGCGCCAGCGCATCGATCCGTTCCGCGCGCATCGGATTGCGCTTGTACGCCATCGCCGACGAGCCGACCTGCTCCGCTTCGAACGGCTCCTCAACCTCGCGCAGGTGCTGGAGCAGACGCATGTCGTACGCGAATTTCGACGCCGACTGCGCAAAACCGGACAGCACGTTGACCGCCTGCGAATCGACTTTGCGCGAATAGGTCTGCCCCGAGACCGGATAGCTGCGTTGCATCCCGACCTTCTCCGCGACGAGCTGCTCGAGGCGATTCACTTTCGACTCATCGTTATCGAAGAGGCTGAGAAACGACGCCTGCGTCCCGGTCGCACCTTTCACGCCGAGGAGTGCGAGTTGGGAGAGACGGAACTCGACCTCGCGGAAATCGAGAAGGAGATCGTGCAGCCACAGCGTCGCGCGCTTTCCAACCGTTGTCAGCTGCGCTGGCTGGAAGTGCGTGAACGCGAGCGCCGGAGTCGCGCGCCATTTCCAGGCGAAGTCGCGCAGCTTGGCCATCAGATTGACGATGCGGCGGCGGATGATGCCGAGCGCTTCGCGCATCTGGAGGATGTCTGTGTTGTCGGTAACGAAGGCGGAGGTCGCGCCGAGGTGGATGATCCCTTTCGCGGAAGGCGCGTGCAGGCCGAACGCATAAATATGCGACATCACGTCGTGGCGGATTTCGCGTTCGCGGCGTTCGGCATCTGCGTAGTTGATGTCGTTGGCGCTCGCTTGCAGTTCGGCGATCTGCGCATCGGTGATCGACAATCCCAGCTCTTTCTCGGCCTCGGCCAGCGCAATCCAGAGCTTCCGCCACGTTCGGAATTTGTAGTCGGCCGAGAAGAGATACGACATCTCCTTCGAGGCGTAGCGCTCGTTGAGCGGGTTCTGTGCGGTGTCGCGCGTCACCGCGGCGAATTATACGGCGTTGACACCACCGCACCGACCCGCGACACTACCTTCACACATGCAGCCGGCCGTCTCCACGCGCTCTCCGCGCCGCGCCACGCAAGCGATTCGCAGAATCGT
>JAFAOU010000086.1 GCA_019247495.1 Acidobacteriota bacterium | reverse complement strand
ATCGCTTTCCTCGGCAGTGAAGGACCGCGTACTTACGACGTTCCAGCAGACGCTCGAGATCTACAAACAGGGCCGCGCGGCCGAGGTCGTGGAAGGTTGCACGCTGATTCTGCGGATGGATCCGATGTTCGATCCGGCCAAGAAGCTGCTGGAGAAGACGCGCAATCCGAACGCAGCGGTCGACGTCGATTCGTTGATGCCATCGACTGAGGATCCGCTGCGCGAAGCGCGCGCCGCGATCGCGGCCCGCGATTTTCAGCGCGCCAACGATCTGACGTCCGAAGTGCTGCGCGACGATTTCACGAACGAGGAAGCGCGCGCGATCAACGATGAGGCACGCGAGAAAATCGAAGCGGCGCCGTTCGTGGAGCAGTTCATCCGCAAGGCGGGAACGTTCATCAGCCAGGGAAACGTCGCCGCGGCGCGCGCGGAATTGGAAAAGGCACGCGCGCTCGACAGCGATCATCCCGGAATCAGCAAACTGTCAGAGTCGATGACGACGCCGCAGCCGGCGCCATCGTTCACATCGGGACCGAGTCCGTCGTTCATCGTCGATGCGCCGCCGCCCCCCGCTCCCGCCGCCGGCCGCACGACGGCGCAGGCCACCGATTTCGGCTTCACGTTCGAAGAGGAGAAGCCGTCCGCGAGTGAGCCGTCGTTCGGCGCATTTTCATTCGATGCCCCGTCGCCTGCGCCCGCTCCCCCGGCGCCTTCCTTCGGAGGCTTTTCGTTCGATGCGCCCTCGGCTCCGTCTGCTGGCAGTTTCGATTTCGCGCCCGCAGCCTCGGCAACCGGCGGAGACGATCAGCGCAAGATCGAGCAGTACCTCACGGACGGCGACCGCGCCGCGAATGCCGGCAACTATCAGCAGGCCATCGATCTCTGGTCGCGCATTTTTCTGATCGACGTCACGAACGATGAGGCGTCGAGCCGCATCGAGAACGCAAAGGCGAAACGGCGCGAGAACGAGGCGAAGGTCGAGGCGCTCCTCGCGGCCGGCGAGAAGGCGATCAACGCCCGCGACAACGATACGGCGCGCGACAAGTTCAGCGAGGTCCTGCGGATCGATCCAGGCAATCTGACCGCGAACGAGTTCATGGAGAAGTTGACTTCGGCCGCGCCGAAACCGTTCGAAATGCCGCTTGTACCGCCGCCGCCGAGGCGCGAACCAACTCCGAGTCCGCAGCGCGGCGACATCTTCGATGACGAGGCGCTCATGAGCGGCTCCTACGATCCGCTGAAACCGCCCGACGCGCCGCCGGCGGCATCCCCGTCGAAGAAAGCGGCCAAGACGAAAGCCGCAGCGGTTCCCTCCACGACGAAGCGCAGCTCGAGCATGGGAGTTCTACTGACGATCGTAGCAGTGTTGATCGTCGCCGCGGCGGGATGGTTCGTCTGGTCGAAGTACATGGCCAAGCCGGCTGACGATCCTGCCGCCACGCAGGCTCTTTTTGTCCGCGCGAATTCGCTCGCCAAGCTCCGGCACTACGATCAGGCCATCGCTCTCCTCGGCGACGTGAAGCCCACCGATCCGCAGCACGACCGCGCGCTGGAGATGATCGCCGACCTGCAGCATAAGAAGTCGCAGGCGGCGCAGATGGTGGATGGCCGGCCCGCGTCGGTCGTGTACGACGAGAGCATCGCCGCAGGACGAACGGCATTCGAGGCACACGACTACGATGCCGCGAAAACAGCGCTGGACACGGCGGCGCGCGTCAAGCCGCTGCCGCCCGACGTCGCGGCGATGTACACGACCGCATCGCAGCAGGTTGCGAAGCTCGAAGTGGCCAAGGCGTTGTTCAAGGAACGCCGGTACCAGGATGCGGTGACGAATCTCGATCCGCTGCTGCAGGCCGATCCGCAGAATCAGTCGATTCGCAAACTGCTCATCGCCGCGCATTTCGACCTCGGCGCAGCTGCTCTGCAGGAAGAGCGGCTCCCCGATGCGATGCGCGAGTTCGATGAGGTGCTGAAAAGCGATCCGAACGATGAGATCGCGAAGCGTAGCCGGACGCTGGCCGAACGCTATTCGGGCCAGCCGAAAGACTTGCTGTACAAGATTTACGTAAAATATCTGCCGTTGCGCGGTTAACGTCGTGGTCGGGAGGGTGTGATGCGATTCGATGAGATCGAGCTGCAGCCGGTGATGTTCGACGTTGATGCCGCCACTCCCCCGCCGCCCGAACCCGTACGCGCCTCGATCTTCCGCCGATTCGCGGCGCTCCTCATCGACGTCTCACTGTTCGCCGCGCTCGCGTTGGCGCTCTCTCCCCTGCTGCCGGCGTCGATGAGCGTGATCTCGATCGCGTCGCTGGCCGGCTTCCTGATCCTCATCGCGTTCTATTACTTCGCCGGCACGCGCGCGCTCTGGGGCCGCACCATCGGCGGCGCGATCTTCGACGTGCGCGCGGTGCGATCGGCGACGCGTCGCTGATCGCGACAAGCCGTCTGCGAGCTACGGCTGGTTCGGTGCCGGCGCGATCTGTAGGGCGGCGACGCGGTTCTGCAGATCGAAGGCGACGTGAAATGCGGCCGTGCGTTTTGTGTACGCGACGGTGATGTCGATGACTCGGTACGGCGGGCTCGCCCTCTGCTTGACGTCGTTCACGCCTTGATACGTGCCGAACGTTTCGGCGACGGAGGCCGCGAGCTGGCCCATGGCGGACGGCGGCAATTGCTTGCGCATGGTGTCGTCGAATGCTTTCTCGATGTCATCGAAATGTCCGGCCACGAAGTTGGCCAGCAGCGCGCGCGCCGCGGATTCGAGCGCCGGCTCGGGCCCGATGGGGTTCGCGTGAATCGATGCGATGTGATCCATCTGGTCGAACACCACCACCATCGACACCGGCGCTTTCGAGTAGCGCGCGATCAGCTCAATCGCACGCGCTCCCTCCTCCCTCCGCTCATGAACCTCGGCCACCGACAGAAAGACGCCCGCCCGCTGATCGAACTCTCTCTTGAGGTCCGCAAGCATCGCCACAGTGACGACCGGCCGCAAGTCGTCGTTGAAATCGCGCGTGGCATCAAGGAACCGGCCGGCCGCGAAGTTCGACAAAAACGCGCGCGCCGTCGTCTCGATCGGCGTCTGAAGTCTCGGTCTTGGTCCAACGGCAAACAACGCGGTCAACAGGAGGGAGGCGATGATTTTCACGCGCCGAATGGTACCAGCCGGCCCGGGATCGCTACCGGGCCGGCTGGTGAGGAGCGTTACGCAGCAGGAGGAGCAGGCGGAGGCGTGGGCGGACCGATGCGGATCATGGCCGTGGTCAGATCGCTGAGGCGGTCGGCGATGAGATTCTCCGGCGGCATCTTCGGAGTGTTCGTCTTCACGGCGGCTGTAAACGCGGCAACGGTTGGATACGTCGCTGCGTACGTGTTCGCCCCGCTCTTGTAGTTGTCGCAGATATCGTTGAAGGCGTGGCGGCCGAGGGCGCGATAGCTCTCGAACTGAGACTCGCTGAAGAACTGATCCGCGGTCGACTCATGCGGGAACTCGAGCGACTCGGTGGCGTAGTTGTACACGTCCTTGGGGAAGTACTTGCCCTCGTACAGACCAGGCTTGATGTAAACCAGCCAGCCGTCGGTCTCGGTGTCGTCGATGGCGCTGTAGCGGATGCGCGCGGTGGTGACGTAGCGGCCTTTGGTGAGCGTGGAGTCTCCGCTGCGCGCGTGCATGTCGTCGTACTCGATATCGATCGGGACGCCGAGGTCCGTGCGGATCTTGCGGATGGCGTTGCCGAGGTCTTCGAAGGAGCACTTCGGATCGCATCCGCCGTCGCTGGCCACGATGAAACGGCAGCGGCGCAGGACCATCTCGTAGATGCCGAGGTTTTCGAAATGGCCGCCGTCGGAGAGATAGACGAGCGGGCACTGATCGTTCGTCGTGCCGGTCAGCTCCCACGCCAGCGGTTCGAGGTTCGTCCGTGGATGGGCGTTGTTGTAGGTGTTGCGTCCGGCCAGTCCCGGGTTGCCGAGCCACGAGCCGAGGCGGACGTTGAGGATGGTGAGGATGAAGGCCATGGCCGGCGACGAGTGATAGCCCTGATTCGGGCTGGCCGCGGCGCCGGAGATGGCGACGGCGGTACCGATGGAGATGCCGTCCTGGCCGCCGTACTCCTTGGAATCGCGGTAGCCGACGTAGAAGCTCCCCGAATGCAGCGGCGTGACGGTGAACGACTCGGCCTGACGCTGCTGCCACGCCAGCTTTTGACCCGAGGTGAGGTTGAGCGCGGTGTTGATGACGTGCAGCGGCGCATGTTGCGGCGGGCGCAGGCAAGTGCCGAACGTCTTCTGCAGCGTGGCGCGGTTGCGCCGCAGCCGGGGCGCGGACGGCTCGCTCTTGACGCCGCCGCCGAGATCCTCGCGGACCATGATGTTGTTGAGGTTCTGCATCATGGCGTTCTTGAAGGCGTCGTTCAGCTCGCGGTTGTCTTCGATCCAGCCGCGCGTCTTCTTGTCGAGCGCGTTCCAGATGATCTGCTCGACGGAGTCAGGCTTGGTGAAGTTCGCCGAAATCTGCGCGACGAAGGCCGGAAAGTCGATGAAGCTGGTCGGCCACAGCAGGTCCGGCTGCAACTCGTACATCTGCAGGTTGTCGTGCGGATCGAATCCGGTGAATTCGTCGGCATCGCGGCTATAGCGCGATGCGCCGAGGTAGGCGCGTATGAGACGGTTCCGATACAAGGCCTGCATCGAGAAGCGATTCACGCCGACCAGCGCCGACAACCCGGTCGCCGCCAGCGCCACGGCCAGGATCCCCAACAGGTCCCAACGGTTGGTGGCGTGCACGGTCTTGAGATGGTGGACGCCGTTGACCGTGGCCATCGAGAGGAAGGGCACTGCCTCCGTCGTGTACTTGGTCTCCATCTTCGAGCCGGGAGTTTGTTCGCTTGACTGCGTGAGCGTGGCGTTGGACTGGAACTGCTCGACCCATTTCGTCGCCACCGAGACTTTGTCGCCGCGGAAGAGTTGGATCAGGACGGTCGTGCCAAGGGAGATGCCTGCAAGCAAGGCGAGCACGAAGAGCGGCACGGCAAGGGCGAGCACGAATCCGCTCGCGGCAGTGCTCTTCGATGCCTTCTCATCCTTCTTCTTGTCGCTCGCAGGAGTCTTGGCGCTGAACCCGAGGAGGCCGGCCAGGAGCCCGGACACGCCGCCGACGGAACCGACCAGCACCGGCGCGCGATAGAGCAGCACCGGTCCGAATACGGCCACGAAGCAGCCCAGCGCGAGGATGACCGCGGTCATCAGCATCAAGGCCCCGCCGCGTCCCCACCACTCGCGGTCGTAGTCCTCGTTCACTTTGCTGGAGATGCCGACGAAGGCGGCGTTCTGCACGAAGAAGATGAGCAGGCCGATCGGAACGGCGAAGCAGACGTACAACTCGGAGACCGGCGTGGAGTCGAAGAGCCCGCGCAGGAACGGCGCGATCGCGCTGAGGTCAGGCACTTCGCGCACGGGATGGTCGAAGACTTTGTTGGCGACCAGGTAGAAGAGAGTGATCACGCTGGCCAACCCCGTAAGCGTAGCCACCAGTTCGGTGCCGAGTTTCTTGGCGACGCCATGCTGCCGCTCCAGCGGCTCGCGGCGCTCGGCGGCGGACGAGTTGATGAAGAAACGGTAGTAGTAGATCGCGGCGGGAAGCACTGTCATCGCGCCAGCCGCGATCGCGTAAAGGATCCAGTCGCGCGTCCAGGTCGACCTGAACGGATCCTCGGCGACCTTGGCCCAGTACAAGCTGATGGCCGTGGAAGCGACCGTCAAAGGAATCGTGCACAGGAAGAAAAATCCTCCCGTTCCTCGAAGGCTCTTCCCGCTCGCATGCCGTCCATGAACCGTCGGCCGCGTCGCGCCGAGGTAGCCGAAACCGACGGCAAGCGCCGCCGATGCGACGATGAGTAGCGCGCCCGTGTGGAACTGCGTGTCGTGCCGGAGCAGCATCGCGAAGAGGCGCGGGATCGCAAGAATCGCCGCAAGGATCGGGATGAGCACGAGGAGATTGAGCAGTAGATTGCGCACGTACATCGAGGCCATCGTCCAGGTGTCGGCGGAGAGGAAGCCGAGCTTGGGACTCATGTAGTTGCTGTACGCGCGCAGGTGCCGGAGCGGCCGCGGCTCGGGATCGACTTTCTTCACCGGCCGGTCGCTCTTCGGCGTATTCGGCTGCACACCTTCGACGGCGGTGTCGGCGCGCACGAGGTCGTCCTGCACTCCGGCGATGCCGCCCGGATGTCGGCGCGCCCACGACGAAAGCCAGCTTCCGATGTAGCCGCCGCCGGAGACGGTGGAGAGATAGTGGAACTTGTCGAGGATGCGCGCACCAGCAAGCCCCTGGATGATGCCCAGTGCGAACGTGGCGGTGCGAATGCCGCCGCCGCTGATGCAGAGCGCCGTCCGCGCGTCTTCATCGCTGCGCGCGTGCAACTTCTTGTAGAGCGCCGAGAGGCGTATGTCGCGCAGCAGCTTGACCGCGCCGAGGAACGCGTCATCGACAATGCGCCGATTGATCTCGTGGCGCCGCGCGTCGCTGACATCCTTGGTGTAGTCATCGTAGCGGTCGATGAGATCGCGCCCGGTGTCGGTGATGGCCGGAGACTCGCGAAGCTGCTTCAGATCGGTCGAGGCTACGAGCTCGTTCAGCGCGGCCAGGACGCCAGCGCCGGTGTCGACGTTGCACGCAGCGCAAACCGTACGAGCCCACGGCTCGTCGATGATGTCGCCCGCGCCGTACTCCGGCGGCGGCACATCGACCGCTCCATACATCGACACGTACTCCTGCTCCAGCACTTCGTGCACTTCGAACGGAAGCGAAGACATAGGCCCTCCTGGCCGGCTGCGTTGTTTGGATGAGGTGCGGATTATAGACGGAAGGGAGCCGAAAAGTTCCCATAAAATTTTGGCGGCGAACGCAACAATGTCCATGCGGGTTCTTCAACGACGCGCCCGTCGTCGTCGATTCGCGCGCGAGTCGAGACCGGCCGCCACATCCAGCGCGAGCGCTTCCGCCGCAGCGGCGCGCAATGCAACGCGGAGATGTCGCCGCATCAGCTGCGCCGCTGGTGCGATCTCGGCTCGCCCTCCCGCGCTGATCGAACAAGCCATCGCCGCCTCGGCCTCTCCGCCCCCGCGTACGATCGCCTGCTCAAGGTGGCGCGCGCTTCACTTCGAGAGCGTGACCGAATTCCGTTGTTGCACACTTGCGCCGTTCGCACGGTGGACGTAGAGTTCCGTGATCATCCAAGGCAATCGGCGCTCCCCGGTCACGAAAGTCGGAGGTGTATTCCATGATCACGGCGCTTGTCGTTCTGCTCGTTGCGGGTATTGATTCGCCCCAGCAGGTCACGCCGAAACCGCCTCAGCGAAAACCGCCTCAGGTGAAGGTCGAGGAACCGGCCGGGACGCCCGAAGAGATCGCCCGCAAAAAAGCCAAACGGTCGAACGGCGACGTTGACGCCGAGGTTGACGCCGCGCTCCACGCCAGGGTCGTGGGAGGGGGCAGGACGGTATCAGCGGAGGAAATCCACAGGCTCTTAGCGCAGCGGGCAGCGTATGCCGCCTCGCACACGGTGGCCGAAGTACATGTGTCGTCAGAAGGCCCCCACGATCACCCGGTGTACGTCGCGCGCATCGGCGATCGCGTGATCGCTCGCACGAACAGTGCGCGCGATATCGCGAACGCGATTCCCGCCGCCGGGGTGCGAAGACTCGATCTCAGCGGCCTCTCCACCTCAAGAGACCAGGACGTGTTCAAGGCATCGGTACCGGCTGACGAGCGCGATCGCCTCGAGTTTGTACAGAAGACTGAACCGCTCTTCGATCATCGAGCCCGCCCCGTTCCCGGCAGCTTCCAAACCAGCGAGCTGGTTCCGGAACCGCACGGCAGCTTCCGGCAGGAAGCCGCGTTCAAAGTCGGCGACGGAAAGCCTTATTCCGTCCACGTGACGGCGAGCAAGCCGGGAATCGTTGCCCGTTTCTTCGAACTGCTCGGCGCATACTTCAGGTCGTCGCCGCCTCAGCCTCACATGAGTGCGCACGCGATCATCAGCGCGGTGACGCAACGAGTCGCACGCGAGAACAACATCAAGGAATCCGATCTTCAGGTCCAGATCAAGGATGATCTGAAGCGAACGATCTTCGGCGAGCTTCTGCTTCGGAGATTGATCGATGCCGGCTGAGGTTCCGTACCAGCGCATCGTGTCGATGTCGCGGGTACGCGTGATGTTCGCGATCCCGCTCGAGGAGAAGGAATTCGCTCGGGATCTCGGGAGGAGCGACGTCGACTTCGTACGGAACTGCTGTCTCGGCGAATGGCTGCCCTACAAACGCGAGGTCATTCAACCCGCTCGCCGCATGATCAAAGAAGCGCGGAGATTCGGCGCGCGCGTGATCACCGATGCCTCGCTCGACGACTGGGGGGCGATGTTTGGCGAGCCGCTCGACGTCGTCATCCTCATCACGCACTGGCTCGGCGACACCATTGAATTCCGCGACGGAATGCATTCGGTCTCCGACGTCGTCGGCCGGATGCCGGCCGGCTTCGACGGGGCCATCGACCTCTGCGTCTGTCATCCCGAGCCCCTCGCCGTGGCCATTCGCGCAGATTTCCCGGAGGCGGTCGCACACTTTCCGGCCATTCCGGCCAATCCGCGCACGTTCTTTCCGTACATTCGGGCGCTGCTGTGGCGGTTGTCCGAGGAAAACTGCTCGTACCTCACGGCGGCGAGCGAGATCATCGATGCATTCGTCACCGCCGAGCCGGCGGACTGGAGGGAAACGGCATGAAGGATCTGAATGCGATTCTGGAGGAGCACGTCGGCAGCAGTTCATCCGAAGGGGTCGTTTTCGGACGGCCGGCGGCGGCCGCCCAACCGCGCAAGCTGGATGTCGATCGCATGACCGCGCAGCTCAACGCGCGGGCCGGCTTCAACGACCGCCTGATCATGATCGTCTTCATCGCCTATCTGGCCATTCTGGCGGCCGTCGCCTTCGTCGTCTTTCGCTTCAACGACCCGAAGATCATGGCCGCGGCACTCGGCGGGAACTTGTTGACGCTGGCAGGCAGCGTCGGTTTTCTACGCGACATCTGGCGTGAGAAAAACTACATCGACATGGTCGGCGCCGCTCTCCCGACGCTGTCGGCCGACCAGGCCGTCGCGATGCTTCACACGCTCCTGGTCCAGCGGACCGCGCCGAAGGCGAAGTCGCCGCGCACTCGGGTCGCGGCACCCGCGGAATGAGACGACAGACCGCGCCGCGTAGCGCAGGCGTCCACGCCTGCCGGCATGACCCGCGCGACCGCCTCGGTTAAGTTCCTACTCTTTTTCTTGCGAACCCTGCAAATGCGGCCGCGGATCGGCGGCGCTTGCTTTGCCGGCTTCGATCCACGCCACGCGCGTGATGAGCGATCCGAGGAGGGCGGATGCGGCGGCGGCGCGGCGGGCGCGTTTGGAGCGGATGCCGATCAATCGCAGGACGAGCGGCAGCGGTCCGGAGAAAAAGCCGCCGATGCGGGTGGTCGTTCCGGTGACGCCGAGACGCAGCGGTTCGGAGTCGATGCTGCGGTCGGATTCGATCTCGATGCCAGTGTAGGTTTCGAAGGCGGCTGCGGCGAGGGCGAGGGCGTTGAGCGCTTGCTCGCCGTGTCCGCGCAGCGTGAGGATCGCGGTCGCGGATGCAAGGGCCGATGCTCCGAAGTGGATCGGCAGCGTCTTCGCATGCGCTGCCCAAACCGGAATCGCGGTCGCGCCGAGGAGGACGCCGGTGTAGGTGGACATCACCAATCCGGAGAGTGCGGCGGCGAGTGCGGATGCGTCGCCGATTCGTTTCATGCCGAGCATCTCCGCGATCACGGCGCCGGCTGTCGTGGTGCCGAAGACTGAGAGCGTCCATGCGCCGACGGACATCGCCGACTGCGGTTTGAAGACTCGGAGCATGTTGAGGAATCGCTCCGGCCGGCCGAGGTCGAGGATGAGCAGCGGTCCGGACGCGGCGGCGCCGATGGCGGCGATCCAGCGCGCGTCACGGACCAGCGACGGCGACGCGCCGGCGAGTTGCGCGGCGATCGCGATGACGCTCGACGCCCCCGCCGCGCCGCCCGCGAAAAAGTAGAGCGGCACTTCCCACGTCCACACCGGCGGCTTGACGATGGGAAGTCCGTAGTAGCTCGGAGTTGCGGGCATCGGTGAGCCGGAGGGGCGGATGCCTTTGGCGTCGACGCGTCCGAGCGCGGCTTGCTCGCGGAGTTGCTCAAGCCGCTTTTCGGAGAATTGGTCAGGCGTTTTCATGTCGCTTTCACCGCGTTGTGCGGCGTTCACCGGCGGAACGCTGGCGTCTCGCCGGCTGGCCCGGCGGCGTCCTCGCCGCCGAATGGGAAGCTTGCGCCGGCGCTGCGTTACCAGCGAACGTTGAGGGTTTGGCGGTTCGGCGGCGAGACGCCGCCGGGCCAGCCGGCGTGACGCCAGCGTTCCGCTTCTTGCCTAACGCGAACGTGAGCAAAGACGCGCCCGCGATCGCTGCGGCCGCAATGCCTGCCGCGCTCCACGATTGTTTCAGCAGCACCGTCGGCACCTGCGGATTCGGCGGCAGGTTGTAATCCCGCGCATCGCCTCGGACGATGAAAAACGCGTGCGTGCCGCCGACGCTCGTCTCCTTCGGATTCCAAATGGACGCGTCGTCCATACCGTTCGCGCGAAGCTGCGCGAGGCGGCGATCGGCGGCGCGTTCGAGATCATCGAGCGGCCCGAAAATGATCGAGCCGGTCGGACACGCTTTCGCGCACGCCGGCTCGGCGCCCGCTTTCTGCCGGTCGTAGCAGAACGTGCATTTGAATGCGCGTCCGTCGCCGGGACGCCGGTCGATCACGCCGAATGGGCAGGAGACGACGCAGTATCCGCATCCGTTGCAGATGTCCGGCTGCACGAAGACGCTGCCGAACTCCGTCCGCACAATCGAACCGGTCGGACACGCTTCAAGGCACCCCGCGTTCCCGCAATGCCGGCAGACGTCCGACGAAAACTCCCACGTAACTTGTGCGCTCGAGTTCCCGCCGCACCCCGCCGTCGGCTCGCGCTCGACGAACTTCACGTGACGGTAGGTCGAGTGCCCGAGGGCGAGCGTGTTGTCATACGACAATCCGCTCCAGACGAAACCGTCGTCCGGGACGTCGTTCCACTCCTTGCAGGCCACCTCGCACGCTTTGCATCCGATGCAAAGTGTGGAGTCGGTCAGAAAGCCCGTCACGGCCATGCGCGTGAGCTTAACTCAGCGGGCCGCCGCACGTATCCGCGGCAGCGCCGGTTCTTCGCACTGGAGCGCCAGGTGCGGGGCCCGAAAATGCGGTTCGCTGAGCGCGATTTCAGAAGCGTGAGCGGCGGAGGCGAGGAGTCGTGTACGGCGAGAAGCGTGCTGCCGTCTACGTCATCGGGCCACCTCATCGGTTCTGCGGACGTCGGCGCGCAAGTCCGATCGTCTGCGCGAAATTGGCAGTGCTCGCACGTCCGATCAGACGCGGATAGATGAACGTAAACCGATTTTCAGGATCGACGACGAAGTCGCCTGCGCTTGTCGCCGGCGGAACGTCGAACAGGTCGAGCGCAATGGCGTCGTTGGATGTCATCGCGACGTGGGCTCCGGCCAGCGTGGCGAATCCGTTCGGCATCGCATGCGTGCGGGTGCGCGTGAGCGTGGCGGGCCAGGCGAAGTCGATGAACTTCCCAATCTGGTTGCCGTCCGGGTCGAACACCGCCTGGCGGAGTATGTTGCCGGTTCGGCCCCAGGCGACCAGCACGCGGTTGCCGTTGCCGGCCATCGACAGCGAGTCTGGAAAAATATCCCTGGAATCGAGCGTCACCGGAGCGGACGGCGCACCCGCAGCGCTGATCGTGGAAATCTGTACGCGGTTGAGTTCCACCCACGCGAGAAAGAACGTCTTTCCGCTCCACGCCGCCGCAGGCGTTGACTGGTACGGCGGCGCCGTTGTCGCGGGTGCCACACCGGTGGAGAGGACGAATCCGTCGCCGTTCACGATTGCAAAGCGGACCACACCGTCTGTGGACTGCCATGTCACCAGCCATTCCTTGCCGTTGAACGCGGCGGACGGAGCGGTGCCCGGCGGCAGCGACAAGGTCGCGATCAGTGAACCGCTGACATCGTCGATGATGGTCATGCGGATCTTCGGCTCTGTCCCCTCGGTCCATAGAATCGCCGTTCTTCCGGCGCCGGCCGAAATGACCGGCGATCGTTGATCGACTGGCGTCGCGAACACGACGCGATCGGCGAGCCTGACGCCCTTGCTGCTGATTCCGCCGATGCGAACTTCGGTTTGTTTCTTTACCGCGTTGTATTCGGTCCACGCCGCAGTCACAGACCCATCGACGCGGCGTATGGCTGCCGGCACGGCAAGGTGATCGGAGATGATCCTTCCGGTGTTGTTGTCTACCTGCGGCGCATCGCCTGACGAGGAAGCCGCCACGCGGAGCACATCGCCGTCAGTCGCGCCGTCCCTCCATGCGAGGAGTATCGAGTTCGAGGCCATCCCGATTACCGCGCCGCCCTGCTGCGACTGCGGCTTCGAGCAAACCGGCGGACTCGCGGTGTCGATCCTCGCCGTGCAGACGGTGGATTGGCTGGTCAGCCACGCGGCCATGATCCTTCCGCCCCTCGCCGCCACCGACGGGAAATGCTGCGGTTGCAGGTAGAACGGCGACGTCGAAATGGTCGTTCCGTCGGGACGCAGCCGCGTCATGTGCAGGGGAATGCCGGTGTTGCCCCACAACAATAGATAACCGCTGTCGACATTGATGATGTCTGTGTACGGGCCTTCAAAAGGAATCGGCGTCGACGGATTGCCCGTCGACGAGACCGGTTCGATCAGGAGAGACTGACGGTTGGCAAAGTCAGAGGAGTAAACAGCGGAAAGAACGAGAAAGTCGCCGCCGGACGATGCCGAATAGAACGGGAGGCCGCCCGCAAGGAACACCTGCTTCTTCACGTGCAGATCGGTATCTACAAGCGCCGCGCCGCGACCCCAGGTAACCAGATATTGGCTGCCGCTCCACGTAACCGAGGCCACATACGAATACGGACTGACCTCGGCGATCAACGTTACCGGAACCGGATCGATGAACGTGCCGTCTTCACGAACGCGGATTCCGACGAGCGACGGCGTTGGTAGCGGGTCGGTCGTCGGGGTCGTGATGCCCCACACCACGAGGTATTCGTGACCGTTCCAGGCGATGCTCGGAGACTCCCCTCGTCCCACCGCGGTTGCAAACGGCTGAAGCGGGATCCCGTCGGCGCTCACGGCGCGGATGTAAATCGTCATCGGCGGGACATTGATGAGAGCTTCGTTCCTCCCCGGTGCGGCCGATCCCCAGGCCACGAGATAGCCATTGCCACTGGAAGCGACGACGGTCCGGGTCAGAAAGGGCTCCGGGTTGGCCACCGTCAGCGAAACCTGCGTTTCCGTCGCGGCGTTCGCAATGGGAAGGATGGCGAGGAGGAAGAGGACGACGATCCCGCCGCGAGTTTTCATGGTGTTACAGCATATTCTCGATAGGCGCGAATGTCATCCATCAAAATCCAAATGCGGCCGGCTCGCTCTTGCGCACGCTGCACGTCAGCGCTTTCGCTTCCATGATGCGCACGTTCGGCTCCTCCGAAATCGCCACGAGGTCGTTGACGACGTCGCCGGTGACGAGGCCGCGTCCGCCCCAGTGATACGGCAGTCCGACCTGGTGCACGTGTCGTCCCTGCACCTCGAGCGACGGCATCCGTCCGGTGACGAGCGCGCGCGCTTCGATTTCGCCGCGCGCCGTTGCGACGACGATGCAGTCGCCGTTGCTCACGCCAACCTCCAACGCGAGTTCCGGCGAGAGCTCGGCGAAGAGCTCCGGCTGCAGCTCCGCGAGATGCGCGAGCGTGCGCGACATCGCACCCGAGGTGTGGTGCTCGGTCAGACGATACGTGGTGAGGATGTGCGGGAAGCGCGCGTCGGGCGATACGGCGTACGCGTTGTCGGGACGCTCTTTGCGATCGGCCGCGGGATTCGCGAGCTGATCGGGATAGAGATCGTTGGCGAGGTTTGATTCGAGCGGCTCGTAATGCGCGGGAAGCGGTCCGTCTTTCAACCCCGAGGGGACGTAGAGCCAGCCCATGCCGTCGGGATGCATGATGAACGGTGCGTCGCCGGGGAGCGCTTCGTCGCCGCCTTTGCCGGCATCACCCTTCGCGTCGGGGCGCTTCTTTTTCGTGAAGTCGGCGACGTCGTCGCCGGTCCAATCGCCTTTCGTTTCATCCCACCAAACGAGTTTCTTGCGCTCGCTCCAGGGTGTTCCGTCCGGCGCGGCCGAGGCACGGTTGTATAGGATGCGGCGGTCGAGCGGCCACGCGTAGCCCCATCCGTGACCGTACTTTCCACGCGCGTTGCGGCCGTTCGCTTTGTTCTCGCCGTCGAACACGCCGGAGTAGATCCAGCAGCCGCAGGAGGTGGTGCCGTCGTTTTTCAGTTCCGCGAAGTTTTTGATCGCCGCGCGGGACGAAGAGTGAAGAGTGAAGGGTGAAGAGTGAAGATCGGTACTTGCTCTTTCTTCTTTCACTCTTCCCTCTTCACTCTTCACTCTTTCGTCTTTCCAGCCGTGAATCTCGCGCAGTACCGCCTCGGGATCGGGCTCAGCCATCTCGCCGTGAACGGGATAGTCCCAGGTCAGCGCGCGCAGTCCCGCATCGCGCGGCGCGTCGGTCGCTTTCTCTTTCAGCAAACGCCCGAGGTGATAGATGAAGTGCAGCTCGCTGCGCGCGTCGCCGGGAGGTTCGATGGCCTGCTCGCGCCATTGCAAGAGCCGCTGCGTATTCGTGAACGTGCCAGCCTTCTCGACGTGCGACGCCGCAGGAAAAAGGAACACCTCCGTGTCGATCTCCTCGGTGCGCAACTCGCCGCTCGCAATCTCCGGCGAATCGAGCCAGAACGACGCCGTCTCGATCTCGACGAGGTCGCGCACGACCAGCCATTTCAATTTCAACAGCGCCTTCCGCTCCAGCCGCGCATTCGGCGCACCGACAGCGGGGTTCTGCCCCATGACGAACAGCCCTTCGAGTTTGCCGTCCGCCATGTCCAGCCAGTAGCCGAAATGCGAGTGATCGCCGGTCAGCCGCGGCAGCCACGAAAATCCGAAGTCGTTCGCCTTCGTCGCCGCATCGCCGTAATACGCCTTCAGCAGCGAGACGATGTATTTATCGATGTTGAACCACCACCCCTTCGGCGATTTGTGCGTCTCGATCCACTCCTTCAGCGACCCATCGCCCTCGGGATCGTGAGCCGGCATCGGGAGGTAGCCGGGCAGGATGTCGTAAAGGGTCGGGATGTCGGTCGATCCCTGAATCGACGCGTGCCCGCGCAACGCCATGATCCCGCCGCCGGGACGTCCGATATTGCCGAGGAGGAGTTGCAGGATCGATGCGGCGCGAATGATCTGGACGCCGGACGAATGCTGCGTCCAGCCGACCGCGTAGCAGATCGCGCCGGTTTTCTCGCGGCCGGATGCGCTCGTGAAAATCTCCGCGACTTCGAGGAAGCGTTCCTTCGGAATCCCGCACGATTGCTCCACCATCTCCGGCGTGTAGCGCGCGAAGTGACGCTTCAGCACCTGGAACACGCAGCGCGGATGTTGCAGCATTTCGTCGCGATGCGGCTCGTGCAGATCCTGCGCTTCGCCGCCGCGATCCTTGCCGTGCCCTCCCCGCCTCGCATCCATCCCCGGCTTCTTGCTCGGCTTCGCCCCTTCGTACAGCCACGTCTCGGAGTCGTACTGTTTCTTCTCCGCATCCCAGCCACTGAACAACCCGCCGAGGTCCTCGGTGTCGCGAAAATCCTCGCGCAGAATCGTCGCGGCGTTGGTGTACGGGACGACGTAGTCACGAAAGTAACGATCGTTACTGATCGTGTAGTTGATCAGCGCTCCGAGGAAGACGATGTCGCTCCCCGCGCGCAGCGGCAGCCAGTAGTCGGACATCGCCGAGGTTCGGTTGAAGCGC
>JAFAOU010000010.1 GCA_019247495.1 Acidobacteriota bacterium | reverse complement strand
CGACCGCGACGAATTGCATCCGGTCAGTTCGGGCGTGTTCGCGGTTCTCTATAGCGTCGTGGATGGCGAGATCGAACGCGTGCGCAGCTACTCGATGGAATGTGTGCTCGACGCGAACGGCGCCGCCGTAACGTGGATCGAAGGCGTTGATCCGCGCAGGAGCGTCGCGCTGATCGCCTCGATTCTGAGCACTCCCGGACATCATTCCGACTACCTCATGGGCACGCTCGCGCTTCACGCCGATCTCTCGGCTACGACAGAGCTGGAGCGCCTGCTGCGTTCCACGAGCGAGTCCGACGAGACGCGCGGCCACGCCGCCTTCTGGCTCGGACAGACCCGCGGCCGCCGCGGTTATGACGATGTGTTGTCGATCGCCCGCTCGCAGTCCGCATCGCCGCACCTGCGCGAGAAGGCGGTCTTCGCGTTGTCGCAATCGAAGGAGCCGGGCGCGGTCGATGAACTGATCAATCTCGCCAAACACGATCCGACCGCACACGTCCGCGGCCAGGCGCTGTTCTGGTTGGCGCAGCAGGCGGGGAAGAAAGCGGCCGGCGCCGTCCGCGAGGCACTCGATGACGATCCCGACGCGAGCGTTCGCGAGAAAGCGGTCTTCGCCGTCTCGCAACTGCCGGACGATCAGGGCATCCCGATGCTCATCGAATTGATGAAGACGCATCGCGACCGCAACGTGCGGAAGAAGGCGGCCTTCTGGCTTGGTCAGAAGCACGACCCGCGTGCGCTTGCAGCCATCGAGGAGGTATTGAGGAAGTAAGGTTGCGGGCGGCCTGACGTGGCGGTACCTTGTCGGAATCCATTCGACAGGGAGGCCCTCTTGAGCCGAGGTACGCACCGACGCACGCACGCGGCCTGCGCATTTCTTCCGCCGCACATCCTCCGGTCGATCGCCGAGAACACGGACGATCCGGGCCTGCGCGAGCGCTGCCACGTCGCGCTGGAAACGTCGGCGCAGTTTCGCGGCGCGCGCTCGGCCACGGGGCAGGCCGAGGGATTGATCGCGTCGTCACTGAGGCGAACGATTTACGACGCGCAGCGGAAGACGGCGCTTCCCGGAAAACTGTTGCGCGGCGAAGGAGCGAAGCCGGTTGCCGACGTCGCGGCGGGCGAGGCGTACGACGGCGCGGGCATCACCTACGACTTCTACTCGAACGTCTACGGCCGCAACTCCGTCGATGGACGCGGCCTCCCGCTCGACTCGACGATCCACTACGGCCTCCACTACACGAACGCGCTGTGGAACGGGAGGCAGATGATCTACGGCGACGGCGATGGAAAGCTCTTCAACCGCTTCACCGAATCGCTCGACATCATCGGCCACGAGCTGACGCACGGCGTCACGCAGCACACCGCCGCCCTCGTTTATCAGGATCAGTCCGGCGCGCTCAACGAACATTTCTCCGACGTCTTCGGCATCCTCGTGAAGCAGTACGCGCTCAAACAGACCGCCGCAAAATCGGACTGGCTGATCGGCGCCGGCATTTTCACGAACGCTGTTCACGGCGCAGCCGTCCGCTCGATGAAAGCTCCCGGCACTGCCTACGACGACAAGCTCCTCGGCAAAGATCCGCAGCCCGCCCACATGCGCCACTACCAGACGATGAGCGCCGACAACGGCGGCGTTCACGTGAACTCCGGCATCCCCAACCACGCCTTCTACCTCGCCGCCACCCTCCTCGGCGGCAAAGCGTGGACCGTGGCCGGGCGCATCTGGTACGACGCTCTAACGACACTCCTCAAGTCGAGGGCCACTTTCCGCGATTGCGCCCGCGCGACTGTCACCGCCGCGTCCGCACGCTTCGGCGCGCACAGCGAACCGGAACGTGCAGTCGTCGAGGCCTGGAAGCAAGTCGGCATCGACCTCGGCGCGATTGTGACCGCGGGACCGAGGCTGGCGATCGCCGACTTCGAACCGCCCGCAGCCGCCGCCGAGTTGCCGCCGTTCGAGCATCGTCCGCGTCGCCGCGTCGCAAAGTAGTCACGCGGTCACGCGGAGACGCGGAGAGGCGGAGCACACCGCGGAGGTGTTCTCTCTGCTTTTCTCCGCCCCTCCGCGTCTCCGCGTGAAAGCCTTTCGTTCCCTTTCACGTTCACGCGAAACCGTGATTGACATCGACGACGCCTTCCGCCGTCTCGCCGCGGCTCCGTTCCGGCGCAAGTTCCGGCTCGCCGGCCGCGAGCGCGCGTACGTCGAGACCTGGGGATTGCCCGCGGTCATGAAGCACGGCGTGAAGTTCATCGCCGAGCGGTTGGCGCCCGCGTTTCCGTGGAACGATGGGAAGCAGACACCTTGGCGGAATCATCCGATCTTCGTCGCGCAGCATGCGACGGCTACGTGCTGCCGCGGATGTCTGGAGAAGGTTCATGAGATCGCGAAGGGACGTGCGTTGACCGAGGCTGAATCTGCGTATGTGCTGCGAGTGATCAAGCGCTGGATCGTGGAGCAGGTAAACTCCGGAAATGCCTACGCACATCAAACAACCTTCCGTCATCGAAGCGGCCGGTAACAAGCCTAAGAGGATTGAAGAGTTCATCGGACGCGTCAATTCGAAGACCGCCGCGTGCAGTATCGCGAGAATGACCAGTCCGAGCGGCTGGGTCGAGCCGGGACAGAAGCCCGAGTTCGACGAATACACCGTCGTCCTGCGCGGCTCGCTCCGCGTCACCACCCGCGACGGCGTGATTGACGTCGGTGCCGGCGAAGCCGTCATCGCGCACAAAGGGGAGTGGGTGCAGTACTCGACTCCCGGTGCCGAGGGGGCTGAGTATGTCGCCGTCTGCCTCCCGGCTTTCGCCATGGACAGCGTGCACCGCGACGCGTGACCCCGAACTGTCTCGTCTGCGGCGCGGAGACGCGGCATCGATTCGACGCCGTCGTCGAAGGTTTTGCACTCTTCGCGTGCGACGACTGCGGTTCCGCGCGCACGTGGCCGGCGCTCGACGGCCGGCAGATCGCGGCCTGGTATCCGCAGGCCTACTACGGCAACCGAAACGTTCGTTTCAATCCGCTGTTCGAGCGCATGACGCGATGGTTTCGGCGGCGCCGGGTCGGCGTGATCCGGCGGCTGACGAAGCCGGGCGCGGTGCTCGACGTCGGCTGCGGTCGCGGCTTCACACTACGCTTCCTCGCCGATGCCGGTTACCGCTCCACCGGCGTCGAGCTCTCGGCTGACGCCGCCGCGCACGCGCGCGACGTGCTTGGGATCGACATCCGGACCGGCGACTTTCTCTCGCAATCGTTCGAAGCCGGGCAGTTCGACGTGGTCATCTTCTGGCATTCGCTCGAGCACGTTGCCGATCCGCTGGCGGCACTCAACCGCGCCGCGGAGATCTTGAAGCCGGGCGGTCTGCTGGTGGTGGCCGTGCCGAACCTGAGCAGCATCCAGGCGCGTTTGGCCGGCCGCGAATGGTTTCACCTCGACGTGCCGCGGCACTATGTTCACTTTTCGGCGCGCGGGCTGAAGAGAGCGCTGCGCGATCGCCACTTCCGCATCGTCGACACGGCGCACTTCAGTTTCGAGCAGAACCCGTACGGCTGGATTCAAAGCATCCTGAATCGCGTCTTCGCGCACGACCTCCTCTACTCGATCCTGAAGGAGCCGGCGGCGCGCGCGCATCGGATTCGCGAGTATCCCCTGCAGACGATCGCCACGAGCATCGCTGGCGTTCTGCTGCTACCGGTGGCGATGATCCTGATGACGATCGAGACGCTGTTGCGGCGCGGCGGGACGATCGAGGTCTACGCGCGGAAGGAGGCGTCGTGAGCTGGGATCCGCGCGCGTTGATCGAGTCGAAGCCGGAGTCGCGCCGCTTCGCCATCCTGCTCGGCGTCGTTTTCGTCGTGCTCGTCCATTTCGTCGCCGCGCATCACGAACCGTGGCGCGATGAGGCCGATCCGTGGCTCTACGTACGCGACGCCGGCCTCGCCACGATCCTGATGCGCACGCGCTACGCCGGTTTGCCGGCGCTCTGGTTTCTTTGCCTCGCGCCGCTGGCCAAGCTCGGCCTCCCGTACTTCACTCAGAAGATCCTCCACCTCGGCATCGCCGCCGCATCGGTCGCGCTGATGGCGTGGCGGGCGCCGTTTTCGCGGCTCACCAAAGTGCTAATCGCCTTTTCGTACTTCTTCGCATACGAGTACTCGGTGATCGTCCGCAGCTACGCGATCACGGCATTGCTCACGTTTGCGGCGGCCGCGCTCTATCCGCGCAGCCGGGAGCGGCCGATGGCGTTCGCGCTGGTGTTGCTGCTCCTCTTCAATTGCAACGCACAGGGATTCTTCATCGCCGGCACGTTCACCGCACTTTTCGTCCTAGAGCGTCGTTTCGAGCGGAGACGCATCGCGGCGATGGCGATCATGTTCGCCGCGGCGTTGCTCGCGTATCTGCAGGTGCGCACGCCACCCGACCCGGCACGGCAGGCGGTGATGCGCGTGTTCAACCGTGACGCCTTCGCGTGGTGTGTCAGCAACGCCTTCCTGCCAACGCTCCCGACCGCGATCGGATTTGTGTTCGGAATGGCCTTGCTGCTCGTCGTCACGCTGGCGCTGCGGCGCTCGCGCGAGGCGCTTCTCTTCCTCTGGATGCCGCTGGCGGCGCTTTCGATCATCTACTCCTACGTCTGGCTGGGCGGTCTGCGGCACGCCGGCTTTTTCTTGTTGCTGACGCTGGTGGCGATCTGGATCGGCGCTAGCAACGTCGACTACCGATGGGCGATGCCGGCCGCGCTGATGCTCAATCTCGCGTTGCTCGTGTCGGCGGTTGTCGGCGTCCGCTACGCGATGCTCGACATCGAGCATCCTTTCTCGGGCGCTGCCGACATGGCGTCGTTCATCCAAAGCCAGAGCCTCGAAGCCGTTCCAATCGCGGCGCACAACCTCACGCAGGCGGAGGCGGTTCTCCCGTGGTTGCCCAGCACGAAATTCTGGTACGCAGGTCTCGGCGAGTACGGCACCTACATGAAGTGGGACAC
>JAFAOU010000174.1 GCA_019247495.1 Acidobacteriota bacterium | reverse complement strand
ATGTTCTCTTCCGGCTCCGCCGCGCTGACCCGATCGCGGCCCTTCCCCCGAAGCTGCCCGGCGATCGCCAACCATCCACCCGCACGGAAAGCAATCGACGGAGCCGGAACAGAACACGTCTCCGAACTCTGATAAGGATAATCTGATTTGATCACTGATTTCAACATGAATTTTATGCTCTTTTTTCGTGTCTGGTTTCCAACGCCCGCTCTGCTTCTTCGCGGTCGTCGAAGTGGAGGATCTGGTCGCCGATCACTTGATACGGCTCGTGTCCCTTGCCGGCGATGACGACGACGTCGTCGTCCGACGCTTCCGCGATCGTGCGGCTGATGGCGTCGCGGCGGTCGGTGATGCGCGTGTAGTTCGTCGCGCCGCGCATGCCGGCTTCGATGTCGTCGAGGATCGCTTCCGGCTTCTCGCCGCGCGGGTTGTCGCTGGTGAGGACGGTGTAGTCGGCCAGCCGCGCCGCGATCGCGCCCATCTTCGGACGCTTGTCTTTGTCGCGATCGCCACCGCAGCCGACGATGAGGACGACGCGCCGCCCCTCGGCGAGATCGCGCACGGCCTGCAGCAGTTTTTCGAGAGCGTCCGGCTTGTGCGCGTAATCAACGATGACGGTCGGTCCGCCGGCGGATTCAACGTACTCGAACCGGCCGCGCACGGCGGCGAGGTTGCGGATTCCCGCTTCAATCGTCGGGATGTCGATACCCACGGATTGGGTGGCGCCGATCGCGCCGAGCCAGTTGTACAGATTCGGCGCCCCCAGAAGTTTCGACTCAATGCGCACTTCGCCGGCGGGCGTGGCCACGCGGCCCTCAAGTCCGCGAACCGAGATTTCGAAACCGTCTAGAGGATGAATGTCCGCGTTCGCGCCGCGCCCGAACGTCACGACCGCGTCGCCGAGCTCGTTCGCAAGGCGGCGGCCGTACTCGTCATCGATGTTGACGATGGCGGTCTTGCGCGTCCGGTCGATCTGATCGAAGAGAATCCGTTTTGCCGCGAAGTAGTCTTCGAAATCTTTGTGAAAGTCGAAGTGGTCCTGCGAAAGGTTCGTGAAGACGGCCGCGGCGAAGTGGATGCCGTACGTGCGCTTTAGCGCCAGCGCGTGCGAGGAGACTTCCATCACCGCATTCCGAACGCCGGCATCGACCATCTTGGCAAACCACTGCTGCAACACGACGGCATCAGGCGTGGTGCGGTCAGCCATGAGGCGCTCGTCGCCGGCGCGATATTCGATCGTGCCGACCAGACCGACCGGGCCGCCGGCGGCGTCGAAGATCGACTCGATCATCTTCGTCGTGGTCGTTTTCCCCGAAGTTCCGGTAACGCCGACGAGGGACAGCTTGTCCGCGGGACGACCGTAGTAATTCGCGGCGATGATCGAGAGCGCGGCACGGGTATCGTCGACCTGAACGGACGCAGCGCTCGATTCGCCGACGATCGCGGCGGCGCCTTTGCGGATGGCGGACTCGATGAACTTCGCGCCGTCGGTTTTCAATCCGGGAATGGCAACGAAGAGCGCGCCCGGAGTGGCCATTCGCGAATCAGCGGTCACGCTGGCGATCGCGACATCGAGATCGGCGCGGCTCTCCCGAACCGGCACATCCTTCAGCAATTCGCGCAGCTTCATCGCCCCCCCTCGGCGAGGGTCAGCACGACCTGCTGATCGCTTGGCGAAGCTTCGCCCGGTAACGGTTGCTGTGTTTGGACCACGCCACTCCCCAAAGCGCGGACGCGGAAGCCGGACCTAGTGGCGAGAGCCACCGCCGCACGCGCGTCGAGGCCTCGCAGGTCAGGGACTTCCGATCCCGCGGTCGGCGCTGGCTTCTGCGAAAACGTCGCCAGCATCGGCGCGTCGAGGCCGATGGTGCGCGCGGGAACGGACGGCGCAATGTTGAGGTAGCGCAGCGTCGATTCGGCAATCTCTTTGAAAGCGGGCGCGGCCACGGTGCCGCCGTACTCGGCGCCCTTCGGCTCGTCGATCACGACCAGAATGGCCAGTTGCGGACGATCGGCGGGGACGTAGCCGCCGAACGAGGCGAACACTTTGTCGCCATAGACGCCGTGCGATGGTTTCTGTCCCGTGCCGGTCTTGCCGGCCACGATGTGTTCGGCGAGGGCGGCGTTTGCGCCGGTTCCGCGAGCGACGACCGCTTTGAGGATTTCGTTAAGCACGGCGGCAGTCTTTTCGGAGATCACCCGCACCGGCGCGGCCTGCGGCGGAACGGTAATCGTGGCGCCCTTCGTATCGACGACCTTCTCCACGATCCGCGGCTGCACGCGCACTCCGCCGTTGGCGACGGTGGCGATGGCGGTGAGGACCTGCAGCGGCGTCGTGGCGATCTCCTGGCCGATCGACATCGACGCGTTCGAAAGCTGCGACCACTGTGCCGTGGGGCGCAACTTGCCCAACGCTTCGCCGGGCAACGTCACGCCGGTCCGCTCGCCGAAACCGAAGCGGCGGATGTAGCGATAGAAGCGGTCCTGCCCGAGCGCGAGGCCGACGCGAATGGCGCCGACGTTCGATGAGTGCACCATCACGTCTTCGAAGGTGATGAGGCCGTAGCGGTTGTGGCCGTGCTCATGAATCTGCGTGTTACCGATCTGGATGAAACCGTCGCCGCAGTCGACCATCTGAGACGGAGTAATCACGCCCTCTTCGAGCCCCGCCGATGCCGTGACGATTTTGAACGTCGACCCCGGCTCGTACTGATCCTGCACGGCGCGATTGCGGCGATCCTCAGCGCTGAAGTCGCGAATGCGATTCGGATCGAACGTCGGATTCGAAGCCATCGCCAGAATGCGTCCATCGCGCGGGTCCATGACGATGGCCACGCCGTCGGCGGCGTTGTACTGGTCCACTGTTTTCGCCAACGCGCGCTCGGCGATGAACTGCACCACCGAGTCGATCGTGAGGACTACGTCGTGGCCGTCGATGGGACGATTCGGTCCTTCGCCGCCGACGAGGTACATGCCGCGCCGCGCGTCGCGAAGCAGCGTCACGCGTCCGGCACGTCCGCGCACCTGCGCGTCGAACGAATGCTCAATTCCACCGAGACCTTCGCCGTCGAGACCGACGTAGCCGACGACGTTTGCAGCGAGACTGGCGCGCGGATACGAGCGGCGATGCTCTTCCAGAAAGTAGATGCCGGGCAGCTTGAGAGCTTTCACGGCCGCGCTGACTTCGAGCGGAAGCTGACGTGCGATCCAGACGAAGCCGGCACCCGAGGAGAGTTTGGTGGCCAGCTCGCGCGCGTCCATCTGCAGAGCGGCGACGCTCGCGAGCGCTTTCGCGGTCTGAATCCGATCGCCGATTGCCTGCGGGTCGGCGTAGATCGATTCGGCGGCGACGCTCTCGGCGAGGATGCGGCCGCGGATGTCGGTGATCGATCCACGCACCGGCTGCAAGGCGAGCGTCCGCTCCTGCTGCCGCGCCGCTTTGACGACGTACTCGCCGTGGCGGACGAGCTGGATCTGCGCAAGCCGCGCGACGACGACGATGCCCCACGCGGCAAGGAACGCGAAGAGGTGGAGCAGGCGCTTTTGCGAGATCGGCATCAGCGTGCTCCGGGTGTCGGGTGTCGGGTGTCGGGTGTCGGCGCTTGCTCTGGCAGTCGCTGCACCATCACTACTGCGCGCGGATCAGTGCGTTGAAATCCGAGGTTGACTGCGCGCTGCTCGACGGCGGCTAACGACGTGCGGCGATCGAGATCGAGTTGCAACGCTTTGTTCGCATTCTCGATCTCCTGCTTCTGCTTCTGCAGGCGCGTCGCCTCATGGCCGAGGCGAATGACTTCGAGGTTCTGCCAGGTGAAGAGAAGCAGGAACGCGCCGATCGGAACGCCGAGCGCGAGGACCGCCCACAGCTCACGGGAGCGCCGGCGGTCGCGTTCGCGAACGATGTGGGTGTTCTCGATGGGTTTCTTCTGCGCGTACATGTGCGGGGGCCGATCCGAGAGACTGCACGGAGCCTGGGAACAAGGGTGAAGATCTGCCTACAAGCACGTCCCGAGAACCATCCACACCCACCCACGCTCCCCCAGCCACCCCTCCCGAGCTCCCGCGGCGCACACACGCCCACCCTTCCCCAACCTTCACCCTTGTTTCCGGGCTCCGGGTACTGCGAACTACCGTTACTTCTTCTCCGCGACTCGCAACTTCGCACTTCGCGATCGCGGATTTCGTTGAACTTCTTCCTCCGAAGCAGTGACCGGACGACTGGTCAGAATCTCGACGACTTCCTTTGCGCCGCAGCCGCACACCGGCAAATTCGGTGGGCAGGTGCACTCCCCTTCCAATCGCCGCAGCGCCCGTTTGACGATGCGGTCTTCGAGCGAATGGAACGAGATGATTGCGATGCGTGCGTTCGGTTCGAGGACTTCGACAGCGTCGTCGATGAACTTGTCGAGTCCGATCAACTCTTCATTCGCGGCAATCCGAAGCGCTTGAAACGTGAGCGTGGCCGGATCGATCTGTCCCGGCTTCGACCACTTCACACTCCTTACGATCTCCGCCAGCTTCGCTGTCGTTTCGATCGCCCCCTCGGCACGCGCGGCCACGATGGCTTTGGCGATCCGTCGCGCCATCGGCTCTTCGCCGTAGTCGCGCAGGATCGTTGCGAGCTCGTGTTCGCCGAGCGTGTTGACGAGGTCCGCGGCTGTCTTCGACTCCGGCCCCATGCGCATGTCGAGCGGCGCGTCGTAGCGGAACGAAAATCCGCGCGAAGCGTCATCCAATTGCATAGACGAGACGCCGAGGTCTGCGAGTAAGCCGCTGACCGATTCGATGTTCTGCTTCTTCAGGATGTCAATGAGCGTCTCGTGGCGTCCCTGTGCGAGCGTCACGCGATTTCCGAATCTCTCCAGCCTCGCTGCCGATGCGGCCAGCGCCTGCGGATCGCGATCGATGCCCAGCAGATTGGTTCGCGGGTAACGCTCGAGTAAGGCCTCGGCGTGTCCACCCAATCCGATCGTGGCATCGACGAGCGTTCCGTCATCGCGCGCGGGACGGAGGAATTCGACGATTTCGCTTAAAAGAACCGACTGGTGCATGACAGCTCACACACCATGCAACTCCAACTCTTTCCAGTCATCGTTGGTCAGAGGCGTCTCTGCCATCCGCTGCTGGATCTTTTCGCCGTTCCAGACAATCAGATGGTCCGTGTTCCCGATGACCACCACATCCTCGGCAATCCCGGCGACGTTGCGCAGGATGGCCGGAATGAGCACCCGCCCCTGCGTATCGATCGTTCCGATCTGGCCGAAGTAGTTGGCTCTTTCGAGCAGCTTCGACTTGGCCATCGACGTCGACGGGACCTTCGAAAGGCGCCCCTGGAAGTCGAACCAAACCGCCATCGGATAGATGAGAGCCCGCTCGCCGTCCGTGGAAGTGATGAAGCAGTCGGCGCCGAACTTCTCTTCAATGAACTTGCGGAAGTTGGCCGGGATCTTCAGACGACCCTTGTCGTCGACCTTGGCCGGGGCATGCCCCATGAGGACTGGTTCGACCATTTCCGCAGAACTTTCGTGATTCGAAGGCCGTTTCTACCACTGGTAGCCACTCTTGTCCACAAAAATCCACGATCTCTGCATAGATCTGCGTCATCTGCGGATAGAGCGTTGATCCGCAGATGACGCAGATGGAACGCAGATTTAGAGGTTCGCGATCTCGTCGAAGTACTTCGCGAAGGCCACCATGCCGCCGCTGGCTTGCTGCCAGTCGTAGTTTTCGTTCGGGGCGTGGTAGCCGTGCTCGGGGAGGGAAAGGCCGAGGAAGAGGACGGGGACTTTGAGGACCTTCTCCATTGAGACGATCGCCCCGATGGAGCCGCCTTCGCGGACGAAGACCGGCTCGCGGCCGAAGGCGAATTTCATCGAGCTGCGGACGGCGTCGGCCAGCGGTCCCGTCGTCGGCGCCTTGTACGGCAGCATCGACGACTCGGGGACGACTTTCACGTCGGGATTGCGCTGCTTCACGAAGTCGCGGACGAGCTTCATGATTTTCTTTGGGTCCTGATTCGGCACCAGGCGGCAGGAGATCTTCGCCTCGGCGCGCGGCGGGATGATGGTCTTGATTCCGGGGCCGGTGTAGCCACCGACAAGGCCGTGCACTTCGAACGTCGGCATGGCCCAGATGCGTTTCATCATGTCGTCGGCATCTTCGGTGCGGACCGATCTGAATCCGTGGTCTTTCTTGAAGGCCTTGACTGTAAAACCTGACGCTCGGAAGTCGGCCAGCTCCTGCTTCGACGGCGGCTCCACGTCGTCGTAGAAGCCTTTGATTTTCACTTTGCCGGTGGTGGCGTCGTACATCTCGGAGACGAGTTTCATCAACTCGCCGATTGGATTGCGAGCCGCGCCGCCGGTGACGCCGGAGTGCTGGTCGGTGGCCGCGGTCTCGAGGATGAGCTCGAATCCCTGCAGGCCACGCAGACCGGCCGGACAGGCAGGGCGTTGGCGCGAGACCCAGATCGTGTCGGAGACAAGCACGGAATCGGTGGCGAGTTGCTTGCCGTACTTTTTCATCGCGCCGTCGAAGCTGGGCGAGCCGATCTCCTCCTCCAGTTCCCAGAGCAAATGCATGTTCGCTTTCACGCCGGCCTCGCGCGCGGCGCGGATGCCGAAGAGGGCCGTCAGCGCGGGACCTTTGTCATCGGTCGTACCGCGTCCGAGGTAGCGATCGCCTTGCTTGGTGAAGACGAAGGGATCGCTCGTCCATGGCTCGGTCTCGCGCGAGGCCGGCTGGACGTCGAGGTGGTTGTAGACGGTGACGGTCGGCAGATTGCTGTCGCTATTGAAACGGCCGTGGATGATCGGATTGCCGGCGGTTTCGAGGATGTCAGCCTCGCCGCCGAAGTCGCGGATCGTCGACGCCGCGAGCTCGGCGCAGCGGCGGATGTCGGGCAGGCGCGATTCGTCAGCGGAAACGGTGGGGATGTCGACGAACTGGCGGAGAGAGGCTTCGAAACGATCGCGTTCGTTGTTCGCAAACGCGACGAGCGACTTCTTATCAATCATGGGCCGGCATTCTATCGCCAGCCGCGAACGCAGCCGCCAGGATGAGCAGCGACAGCGCCGGCTGCGACAGCCGCGGCAGGATCCACCACATCTTCATCGCCAGTGAGCTTTCGTATTGCAGGTAGAGGTAGACGAAGAATGCGAAGAGCAACGGGACAGGAACGAGGAGCGGAATCGCATCGCGAAGGTTACGCGGCTTCCGGACCGCGATGTAGAAGATGATCGCCAGCGGAATCAGCCACGACAATCCCCAACATCCCGCGGCCAGACTTTTCGGCGCTTCGCGAAAAATCGTCGGAAGGTTGCTCCAGTGGAATGTGTGCGTGAGCGTGACGCGGTCGTAGCCGACGTGCATCCCGAATCGTTTCTGAAACGCGAACCAGACCGATGCGCCGGCAGCCGATGATGCGGCGAAGATCGCCGCGCGGCGAATCCCGCGGTCGTAGATGACGACGCCGATGAGGATCGCGCCAATCGTCACCAGCGCTTCCTCTTTCGTCAGCATCGCGCCGGCGAATGCGATCGCGGCGATCGACGTGCGCCGCGCCACGATCGCTGCCGCCCCCACCGAGATGTACACGACCAGCATGGCCTCGGCGTTTCCGCCGCTGCCGCAGAATGCCAGCGATGCGGCCATGGCGGCGGTCCAGAATGCGGTGGCGTGAATCGATCCAGAGAGCCAGTTGATGACCGGCACGGCGGCCACGAGCCAGACCGCCGACATCGCCGCAGCGGTGATCCACGGGATTTGATGCGAAAACAAAAGTCCCCACGCCTGCACGATCGGAAGCAGCGGCGGGTAGTCGATCCGCGGCGGCGCGTAGCGTGAAAGGAGGTAGCCCGCATCGAGCGACCGGGACATCGCAAAGTGCACGGCTTTCGTCCCCCAGAAGAGGACGTAGTCGGGATTGATCGACTGCGTTGTGATGATGGAGAGCAGCAAGTGAAGGATGGCGACGACGATGATCGCGATCGCGAATGGTGTGGCACAGACACTCTTGTCTGTGCGCGTCGTTCGCCAGAGCACGACGCCGCTCGCGATCAACAACGGCAACGACAATCCAATGATGCTCCAGCGGATGCCGATCATCGTGAAGAGCGTGGCTTCGATCATCAGCAGCAGAGCGCCGACGAGAAACGCGAATCCGATGCGCGCGCTGCGCGAATCGATCGACGAAGCGAGCGAAAGCCCGAACAACGGAATCAGCACGTAAGCGGCGATGTACGCGAACACGGTCATGGCTTGTCGCGCACGCAGACCGCGCCGCCCGTCACGATGTGCATTGATGGCGCGTCGGCCGGACACTCTGGCGCTCCGTAGACGAGTACGTATTTCGCCTCGCTCCCGCCGCCGTGCTGCGGCTGCCAGACGTACGTAGCCGGATACGGCGTGACGTCCGCGTACAAACCGGCGGATAGCCAAAAGAGCTGCGTCTCATCGTCCGGCGTCGGCGCTTTGATCGTGTACGAGGATCCACGCGGAACGAGCGGCCGCGCGGCAGCAAGGAATCGCCAGTACGCGGCGAGTTGCGGCTGATCGTTCTCCGTCGGCGACCCGGGAACTTCGAGACGATGCGTGCGAAGAAAACTGCCCCAGGTGACCAGTGGTCCTGTCAGAACGATCAGCGCGCCCACGATCCAGACGCGTCGCATCGTCACCATCCGACGGCAACACCTGACCGCCGCGGATCGGCGCCGCCGTATCGCAAGCCTGTTTTCGGATCGATCATCACCGCGTTCGCGTCGGAGATGTGCTCGAACGGTTTCTCCGCGAATTTGTGGCCCATCGCTTCGAGCGCCGCACGCGAGTCGGGATTCGTTCCGTTCGGCTCCCAGAAAATCGTGTCGGGCATCCATTGATGATGAATGCGCCCGGCATCGACCGCCTCTTGAATCGACACGTGAAAATCAACCTCGGCCAGGACAATCTCCAGCACGGTGCTGATGATGCGCGGCCCGCCGGCGGCGCCGACGGCCAGCCACGGCTTGCCGTCCTGCAGCATGATCAGCGGCACCATCGACGACAGCGGCCGCTTCTTCGGCGCAATCGCGTTCTTCTCGCTCTGAATGAGCTGATAGACGTTCGGCACTCCAGGTTGCGAGGTGAAGTCGTCCATCTCGTCGTTGAGCAGGATGCCGGTGTCTTTCGCGGTGACTCCGGCGCCGAACCAGTCGTTCAGCGTGTACGTGTTGCTCACCATGTTGCCGTCGCCATCGACGACCGAAAAGTGCGTCGTGTCGCTGCCCTCGAATGACGCCGGATCGCCCGCGCGAATCTCGCTCGATTTGGACGCATGCGTGAGATCGATTGTCTTCCGCCGCTCCTCGGCGAAGCCATTCGACGTCAGCGCGTTTACCGGCAGCTTCACGAAGTCAGGATCGCCAAGAAACTCCGCCCGGTCCGCAAACGCGCGCCGCATGACCTCGGTGAGGAGATGGAGATAGCGCGCGGACTGCCAGCCGGTCGATGCGACGTCGTATTTCTCCAGCATGCGCAGCATCTCGATGATGGCGATTCCGCCCGACGACGGCGGCGGCATGACGATGAAGTCGTGTCCGCGGTAGCTGCCGCGCAACGGCGTGCGGATGACCGGCTTGTATTCGCGGAGATCCTGCATCGTGATCAGACCGCCGTGAGCGTGCATATCACTAACAATCCGCTTCGCCGTCACTCCTTCGTAGAAATCGCGCGGATTGGTCTGGATGCGTGCCAGCGTCGCGGCAAGCTCGGGCTGTTTGAAGCGCTCGCCCATCGTGTAGAAATGTCCGTCGCGCAGAAAAATCCGCCGGCTCTCCGGCCAAGGATCGAGTTTCTTCAGCGTCTCTTTGTCATGAAACACGCCGTCGAGAAACGGACTGACGACAAATCCCTCGGCCGCAAGTTTCCGCGCCGGCTCGACCAGCTCACTCCATTTCAACTTGCCGTGGCGCTTGTGGACGAGCATCAACCCGGCGACAGTGCCCGGAACGCCGATCGCTTTGTAGCCATCGGTCGACGCGCCTTTGATCACTTTGCCGTTCGCATCGAGATACATGTCGCGCGATGCAGCCAGCGGCGCACGTTCGCGATAGTCGATGGCCTCGCTGGTGCCATCGGCCATGCGGATGAGCATGAATCCGCCTCCGCCGAGGTTGCCCGCGGCAGGCCATGTAACCGCCATCGCCAGCGCAGTGGCGATGGCCGCATCAACGGCGTTGCCACCCTTCTTCATGATGTCGACACCGACCTGCGATGCGATGCCGCTCGTCGACGCAACCACGCCGTGGCGCGCCGCGACGGGATCGTGCATCGCGGAGTACGCGGTAGTGGCGGAGAAAAGGAGGAGGATCGCTACAGCTTTCCGCATGCTCGGAAGTGTACCTGCGTCGTCGCCGCCAACGGGGGACCGATTTCACCACAGAGGCACAAAGGGCACAGAGAAATCCCTCTCTGTGATCTCTGTGTCTCTGTGGTTAAAAACCGCTCACGACCGATAGTCGGCGTTGATGGAAATGTAGTCGTGGCCGAGGTCGGAGGCGAGGACGACCGTAGTCGCGTTGCCGCCGCCGAGGTCGAGGGTGATGGGGACGCGTTCGCGGGTGAAGACTTTCGCGGCATCCTTTTCTTTGTAGATAGCCGGCTCGCCGTTCGTGACGAGTGGCACGTTCGCGGCGAAAAGCGAGACGCGTTTGACGTTGAAGCGCGCGCCGCTGCGGCCGAGGGCGGCCAGCATGCGGCCCCAGTTCGGATCGCCGCCGTGCAACGCGGTCTTCACAAGCGGTGAAGTTGCGACCGCGTGAGCCGCTAACTTCGCGTCGCGATCGGTTTTCGCGCCGCGGACCGTCAGCTCCATCACGCGCGTGGCTCCTTCGCCGTCGCGGACGATCATCCAGGCGAGATCGCGGCAGACTGTGTTGAGTGCGCGCTGAAAGTCGGCGATGTCTGCGCGCGCGGTATTGCCGAGCTTTCCGGAAGCCATGAGCAGCACGGTGTCGTTCGTCGACGTGTCGCCGTCGACGGAGATGGCGTTGAAGCTTTGATCGACGGCAATTGTCAGCGCGCGTTTGAGCGTGGCGGGATCGAGCGCGGCGTCCGTCATCACGAAGCCGAGCATGGTGGCCATGTTGGGATGGATCATGCCCGCGCCTTTGGCCACGCCGACGATCCGTCCGCGTTTGCCGCCGAGGGTGAAGGTGGCCTGCGTGACCTTGGGGCCGACGTCGGTGGTGAGAATGGCGTGCGAAAGCGCGTCGATGCCGCCGGAAGAAAGGCGCGTGATGGCGTCGGGGAGCGTGGCGGTCACCTTCTTGTCCGGAAGCACGACGCCGATGACGCCAGTGGATGCGATGAAGACGTCCTCGTCGCTGCAGGCGAGCAGTTCCGCCGTGCGCGAGCGGACGCGTTTCGCAGCGTCGTGTCCGGCTTTGCCGGTGACGGCATTCGCGCAGCCGGCGTTGACCACGACGGCTTTCAGTTTGCCGCCGCTGTTTTTCAGCGCGGCTTTCGACAGCGTGACTGGCGCAGCTTGGAAACGATTCTTCGTGAAGACAGCAGCCGCGTTGGCGCCGTCCGGCGCGACGATGAGGCCGAGGTCGGGCCGCTTCTTGCGGATGCCGGCACGGACACCGGAGGCGAGGAAACCTTTCGGGAGTCTCATGGCTGGTTCGCGATTCGGGCGGCTGCGCCGCTGCGCACAGACAAGAGTGTCTGTGACACACGAGACGCGAGGGCAGCGGGGATCGCGCGCGAAGGCGCGCGAAACAAACTTAGCCCCGCGCTCGGCGCGGGGAAACCAACGTGGACGAATTTCGTGGCCGCGGAGGCGGCCACCACAAAATGCTCGCTCAGCGCGTGATTTTTTAGCGGCCGCCTCCGCGGCCGCAAATCCCGGGCTCTCCCGAAACCCCGCGCTGAGCGCGGGGCTAAGGTTGTTATGCGCGCCTTCGCGCGCGAGCGCGCATCATTCGGCTTCATGGCTTCAAATACTCCTGCGCCGCCACGCGAACGCGCTCCGGCGCAGTCCCGCCGTAGGAGTTTTTCTTCGCCAGCATGCCGTCGAGTGTGACGCCGTGTTGCTTGGCTAGTGACGGCAGGTTCGCCAGATTGCGGCTGACCTGGTCATGCGCTTCGCGGAATGGCATCCCGGTCGCGGCGAGGGCATCGGCGACGGCGGTGGCGATGAGGGCATCGCCGCCGGCGGCGGCGCGCATGCGCTCGCGATCGAGCGAGAGTCCGGCGATCAATTCGTTGAGCGCGGGAAGTAACGATGCGATGACGGCGCGCGTGCGGAAGAGCGGCTCTTTGTCGAGTTGGAGATCTTTGTCGTACGCGAGCGGCAGTCCTTTCAGCAACGCGACAAAGCCCGTCAGTTCGCCGATCGAGCGCGCCGCGTAGCCGCGGGTGAGCTCGAGCACGTCCGGGTTTTTCTTTTGTGGCATCCGCGAAGAGCCGGTGGCCATCGCATCCGGCAATTCCGCATAGGCCGCTTCGTCAGACGTGAAGAAGATCAAATCCTCGGCAAGTCTCGAGAGATGCGTGAGCATCAACGATGACGCGAACAAATACTCGGCGGCGAAGTCGCGATCGGAAACGGCGTCGATCGAGTTCGCGGTCGCACGCGCGAAGCCGAGGGAGCGGGCCAGTGCGTCGCGGTCGATCGGGAGCGGCGTGCCGGCCAGTGCGCCGGAGCCGAGCGGACATTCGTCGCCGCGTTCGACGGCGCTGGTGAACCGTCCACGATCGCGGCGGAGCATTTCGACGTAGGCGAGGCACCAGTGGCCGAAGGTGATCGGCTCCGCTTGTTTGGAATGCGTGTAGCCGGGCATCGGCGTCGCTGCTTCTTCGGACGCGCGAGTTGCCAGTGTGGCAATCAACGCCGACGCCGCATCGAGCGCTTCGCCGCAGGCACGCCTCAGCCAGAGTTTGAGATCGGTCGCGACCTGGTCGTTGCGCGAGCGGCCGGTGTGCAGCTTGCCCGCGCCGGCACCGATCAGTTCGTACAGCTTGGCCTCGACGTACGAGTGGACATCCTCGTAATCGCCGCCTGTGGGAGGTTCGATGCGCACCAGCGCGCCGAGGATCGCGTCGAGCTCGTCCTCGTTGAGAACCCCGACGTCCGCGAGCGCGCGCGCCCAGGCGGTCGAGCCTTCCACGTCGTCATCGAACAGCTCGCGGTCGAACGCGAACGAGTCATTGAGCCGCCGCAGCAACGGCGACGGCTCGCCCTCGAAGCGCCCGCCCCACAACTTCTGCGTCAACCGGCCGCCTTCCGCAGCCGCGCGGCGGTCACTTCATCGGCGGGGAGCGTGTCGTCGAGATTCTTGTCGACGGCGATGCGATTGCGTCCGCGCGTCGGCAGTCCGAAGACGCGGATGAAGCCCGCGGCGTCGCGCGCGTCGTAGCCGGTCATGTTGAAGCTGGCCAGCTCCTCGCTGTACAGCGAGTTCGGCGAGATCCGGCCGATGATCGTCGTGTTGCCTTTGTAGAGCTTGAGCGTGATCGTGCCGGTGACTTTGGCCGTGATCGAATCGACGAAGGCGTCGAACGCTTCCTTCAGTGGGGAGAACCACTGGCCGAAGTAGACGAGCTCCGCGTAGCGCGTGGCGATGCGTTCCTTTTCGTGTGAGCTGTCGCGATCGAGCGTGATCGATTCGAGCGCCTTGAGCGCGGTGACGAGCAGCGTGCCGCCCGGCGTTTCATACACGCCGCGCGACTTGATGCCGACCAGGCGATTCTCGACGAGATCGACGCGTCCGACACCGTTGCGCCCGGCGATTTCGTTGAGCGCGATCACGATCGCCGCGGGCGACATCGCCGCGCCGTTGACGGCCACGGGAACGCCGGCGTCGAACGTGATGGCGACTTTCTCCGGCGCGTCGGGCGCAGTCATCGGATCGACGGTGAGCTTGAACATCGACGCTTCCGGCTCGAACGACGGATCTTCGAGCGGGCCGCCTTCGTGCGAGAGATGCCAGAGGTTGCGATCGCGCGAATACGGATCCTTCTTCGTCACCGGCACAGGGATACCGCGCGACGATGCGTAGTCGATGGCGTCTTCGCGCGAGACGATGTCCCACTCGCGCCACGGGGCGATGACGGCCAACTCCGGCGCGAGCGCCTGATACGCGAGCTCGAAGCGGACCTGATCGTTGCCCTTGCCGGTGCAGCCGTGCGCGAGAGCGTCGCAGCCGGTGGCGAGGGCGATCTCAACCTGTTTCCTCGCGATCAACGGACGGGCGGTGGATGTGCCGAGGAGGTAGTCCTTCTCGTAAATCGCGCCGGCTTTCAAAACAGGAAAGAGGAAGTCGCGCGCGAACTCTTCCTTCGCATCGATGAGATGGAAGTCGCACGCGCCGGTCCGGTACGCTTTCTCCGCCAGCCCCGCCGTCTCCTCGGCCTGCCCAACATCGACAGCCACGGCAACAACTTCGCAGCCGTAGTTTTCCTTGAGCCACGGAATGATGATCGAGGTGTCGAGGCCGCCGCTGTAGGCGAGGGCGACTTTTTTGTAGGTCTTCACGCTGCTTTCTCCTTGGAAACCGGCTGTCGGCTGTCGGGTGTCGGCTGTCGGGTTCTTCATGCTGCTGTCCGTTGTTTCGCTGGTTCTGCGGTCTGCGTCCCGACACCCGACACCCGAGAGCCGAGAGCCACTTCCAGCGCGTCGATGAATTCTGCGAATGCCTTCTTCGGCGTGACGTACGGCGGCAGAAGGCGGATGACGTTGTCGCGCGCGGTTCCGCAGACGAATCCCTTGGCGAGCAATTCGGCGACGACCGGTTTCGCGGGGCCATCGAGCTCGATGCCCCACATGAATCCTTGCCCGCGGATTTCAACGATGGATGGATTGCGCGACTGCAGCGCGAGCAACTGTGCATTGAACCAATCGCCGATCGTCGTGACGCGATCGAGGAGGTTTGACTCTTCGATCTCATCGAGCACTGCCAGTCCGAGGCGACAGGCCACGGGATTGCCGCCGAATGTCGTGCCGTGGTGGCCGGGCTTGACCACCCCTTCGATCGCCGCCCCCGTGAGCACGGCGCCGAGCGGCAGCCCACCGCCGAGCGGCTTGGCGAGCGTGACGATGTCGGGGACGATGCCACTCTGCTGGAAGGCGAAGAGCGTTCCGGTGCGCCCGAGGCCGCATTGGATTTCGTCGAAGATCAGGATCGCGCCGGTGCGGTCGGCGACGCGGCGCGCGGCGGCGAGGAAATCGTGCGAAAGCGGGATGATGCCGCCCTCCCCCATCACCGGCTCGAGAAAGATCGCGCACGTCTTTTCATCGACGGCTGCTTCGAGTGCGGCGACGTCGTTCGGCTCGATGAACGTGACGCCGGGAATCAGCGGCTCGAACGGAGCGCGATAGGCCTCGTGGCCGGTCATGGCCAGCGATCCCATCGTCCGCCCGTGGAAGCTTTCGTGGAGCGCGACGATGCCGGCGCGGCCGGGATTGGCGAGCCGCGCGAATTTCAGCGCCGCTTCGTTCGCTTCCGTGCCGCTGTTGCAGAAAAACGCGCGGCAGAGTCCCGAGGCGCGCACGAGCCGCTCGGCGAGCAGCCCCTGAGCCGGGTGGTAGTAGAGATTCGAAATGTGCAGCAGCGCGTTCGATTCATCGCGGAGCGCCTTGATCAGGCGCGGATGGCGATGGCCGAGCACGTTGACGGCGATGCCGCCCAGCAGGTCCCAATATTCGCGGCCGTCCGCGTCGGTGATGCGCGCTCCTTTTCCGCTGCGCGGGTGAAACGGCGTGCGCGCGTATGTGCCGAGGAGGAAGGCCTTCTCGCGCTCTTCGACGGCGGCGGGCGATTCGTCATGCAGCAACAAGGTTCGTACCTCCCTCTTCTCCAATGGTGATTCGCCGCACGCCCGATCCGAGCGCGTGCAGCGCGGCTTGCAGCTTCGGCCGCATGCCGCCGGTGACGACTGAAGTGCCGAGGAGCGCTTCCGCTTCGTCAGCGTGCAGTTCGGCGACGACGTTGCCGCGCGCATCGAGGAGGCCGGCGACGTCAGTGATGAAGATCAGCTCTTCGGCCTCGAGCGCGACGGCGATCGCGGCGGCGGCGGAATCGGCATTCACGTTCAACAGCGTTCCGTTCGGGCCTTCGGCGACGGAGGAAACGACCGGCAGGATTCCGCCGGTCAGCAGCGCGTTGATGAGCGTCGGGTCGCCGCCGGTGACGCTGCCGACGTGGCCGAGGTCGACGCCGTCGATCTCCGGATGGACCTCGGCAGTCAGCGTCGACGCGTCGCATCCGCTGACGCCGGCACAGCGCACGCCGATCGCTGCGAGCTCCGCAACGAGCATTTTGTTGACGGAGCCGGCCAGCGTGGAAACGACGACGTCGAGCGTGGCGTCGTCGGTGACGCGAAGTCCGGCGTACGTCCGCTTCGGGATGCCGAGGCGCTTCAGGTTCGCGTCGACATGCTTGCCGCCGCCATGGACGAGTACAAGCTCTTCGCCCTGCTTCCATTGCGTGGCAATCGCGTTCAACGCTTCGGCGCGCCGTACCGGATCGTCCAGAAGGCTTCCGCCCAATTTGATGACGTTCATCAGACCAGCGCCTCCGTCTCCGCGAAGCCGTACATGCGGTTGAAGTTCTGCACCGCCTGCGACGCGGCACCTTTGAGCAGGTTGTCGATGACCGAGACGATGACGGCGCGCCGGCCGCCGTGCAGAAGCTGGAAGCCGATCTCCGCGCGCGGCGTGCCGACGACGTTCTTGAGCTCCGGCAGTTGTCCTGCCGGCAGCACGCGCACGAACGGCGCGTGTTGATAGACGCGTTGATAGGCGTCGGCGATCTGCTGCTCGGTCATGGCGTGCGTGAAGCCGATGTGCATCGTCGAGAGGATTCCGCGATGGACCGGCAGCAGATGCGCGACGAAGACGACCGGCGCGCGATCGCCGAGGTGAAGCTGCTGGCGGATCTCCGGCTCGTGGCGATGCTGGCCGACGCCGTACGCTTTGAAATTGCCGAACAACTCGGCGAAGGAAAAGTTCAGGTCGGCCTTCTTGCCGGCTCCGGAGACGCCGCTCTTCGAGTCGCAGATCACCGGCTGCTCGCGGTCGATGGCGAACGTGAGCGGCCGCAGCGCGAGCAGGATCGACGTGGGATAGCAGCCTGGATTGGCGACCAGCCGCGCGTTCTTCAACTCGCCGTTGCAATACTCGGTCAGTCCGTAAACAGCCTCGCCGAGCAGATTCGGGCGCTCGTGATCGAAGCCGTACCACGCCGGATACATCGACGGCTCTTCCAGCCTGAAGGCGCCCGAGAGGTCGATGACCTTGACGCCGTTGTCGAGAAGCTGCGGTGCGAGATTGGCGGAAACTTCATTCGGCGTGCAGAGAAACACGATCTCCGGCTGAGCTGCCAGGAGCGCCTCCATCGTGAACGGCTCAGCGATGAACTGCGGCAGCGTCGGCGTGACCGGACCGCGGGCGGTGCTGCTCGACGAGAAGAGCGCCACCAGCTCCACCTCGGCATGGCGGGCAAGGATGGCCGTCAGCTCGGCGCCGGAGTAACCGGTGGCGCCGACGATGGCTACACGCTTCCTTGTGTTGTTCGTTTCAGTCATGTTCGTGTCCAGGAAAAACTCAGCGGGCATTGGGACGAGCGGTGCGGCGGATGCCGATCGTTCGTCGCACGCGGTCGACAAACGCCGAGGCAGCGTTCGGGGTGCGGAAGGCCACGAAGATGGTGTCGTCGCCGCCGATGGTGCCGAGAACGCCATCGATCGAAGCAGCGTCGATAGCGCTGGCCACCGGCTGCGCGCTGGCCGCCGGCGTGCGAATGACCACGAGATTCCCGGCCGTATCAGCGCCGGTGACGTATTCAGCGACGGCCTGCTCCAGCCGCGTCTCGACGACGTCGCGCGGCGCGAAGGCGACGACAGCGCCGCCGGCGAAGGCGTCGCGCGTGACATACCCGTTCGGCGACTTGGCCACCCCGAGCTCGCGCAGGTCGCGCGACAGAGTCGGCTGCGTGACTTTGAAGCCCCGCTTCTTCAAAAGCGCCAGCAACTCGTCCTGCGACTGGACGGACTGCTCGCCGACGATGCGAAGAATCTCGTCGCGTCTGCGAAGCCCGTCCCCGTGCGCATGAATATTCATCGTCGTGAATTTTTATGCATTCCTCGGCCGATGTCAACAGAGTGGTGGTTGCTGCCATTCCGGGCATCGCGCTGGACCAGACAAGGCGCCTATGATTCCTCCTCATGCGCATCGCGATCGTCGCCGCCCTCCTCGCTGCCTCGGTACTCAACGCCCAAACCCCGCCCAAACCCGACCCGCCCATCGGCATGACACCCGAGGCGATGGTTTGGACGGATGGGCCATCAACGCTGCCGCCGGGATCGAAGATGGCGGTGCTCGAGGGGAGTCCGAAAAGCGATGGGATGTTCACGATGCGCGTGCGCATCCCGGCGGGATCGGCCATTCCGCCGCACTGGCATCCGCGGCAGGAGCGCGTGACCATCCTCTCCGGCGCGGTCGACCTCGGCTTCGGCTCGGTCGCCAACGCGGGCAACACAAAGCGCTATCGCGCGGGCAGCTTCTACGTGAATCCGCCGCGCGTCATGCACTTTCTGTTTTTCCCCGAGGCCACCGAGATGCAGATGACGGGGATCGGGCCGTGGGAGTTGCAGACGAGCGACATCAGCGTGAAGGCCGGCGAAACGGCGACCGCGACGGCCTCGGTGCGCACCATCACTCCGCTGCCGGGCAGCGAGCTGGCGCCGTCGATGACGATCAAAGCCGTCGTCGATTACAGCATCCGCAACTTCAAGCCGTCGACTTATTCACTGATGATGGTTTTTGAATCGACAACACCGGATCGAACGTTCGGCGTCGGACCGATGATCACCGTGACCGGCGATCGCCCAGTCGCGCCGCCGCGGCCGAACTTCCTCGAAAACGCCACCGGCACGGTCACGCTGACGCAGGATCTCGCGCGCGTATTTTCGAGTCCCCAGTTCAAGCGCCCGATCCGCGTGCGCATCTTCGTGCAGGAGCAGGTCAGCGAGAGTTCAAGCCGCACCGCGGGAATGAGCGACTGGATCGAGTTCCGGTGACCGCCGGTTACGCGCGGTACGAATGAGCGTCACCAGCCACCACCAGAGAAAAAAACCAAAGCACCAGCCGGTCAATCGCCGTGTACAGATGGTCGGCGGCGCCGCCGTACGCGTGCGCATAGCCCGCGTGGGGGATGCTGCGGACCATGTCGCCGAGGTGCCCACGTCGTCAGTACCGAAGATCAGGGCGGCGGGCACGATGCGAACGCCAAACGCGATCAGCAGAAGACGCCGCTCGGGCGTTCTCATCAGGCGGCGCAAGAGGTTCACAGCTCCATTCTGTGGGCACCTGGTTTGCGTGTGAGGCGGCAGGAGGCGTCAATGTCCCGAGTGGAACCGAAGGAACGTCCGGCGAAACGCGAAGCGCAGGAAGGCCGCCGGCAGCCGGGCACCCGCGCCGACCGCACGTCCGCGAAGGCTGAGCGCACCGTCCAGGAAGCGCCTCGGAATCAGGATCGCCGCAGTTGAAGAACCGGACGCTCGGTCAATCTCTCAGCGTTTCCGCCATCGGCCTCGGCTGCATGGGGATGTCGGAGTTCTACGGCTCCCACGATGATGCGCAGTCGATCGCCACGATTCATCGCGCCCTCGACCTCGGCTGCAACTTCCTCGACACGGCCGACATGTACGGACCGTTCACGAACGAGAAGCTGGTCGGCCGCGCCATCCGCGAACGCCGCGACGAAGTCGTCCTGGCAACGAAGTTCGGCAATATGCGCGGCGAAGACGGCGCCTTCCTCGGCATCAGCGGTAAGGCGGACTACGTGCGCAAGTCCTGCGACGCGTCGCTGCAACGCCTCGGCGTCGATCACATCGATCTCTACTACCAGCACCGCGTCGATCGCACGACGCCGATCGAGGAGACGATCGGCGCGATGGCCGATCTGGTCCGCGCCGGCAAGGTCCGCCACCTCGGCATGTCCGAGGCGGCGCCGCAAACGATCCGCCGCGCGCATACGATTCACCCCATCACGGCGCTTCAGACCGAGTACTCGCTCTGGAGCCGCGATCCCGAGGACGAGATTCTGCCGACCGTGCGCGAGTTGGGAATCGGCTTCGTCGCCTACTCACCGATCGGCCGCGGATTCCTCTCCGGCCGTTTCAAGACGATCGACGACCTCGAACCGGCCGACTACCGGCGCCAATCACCCCGCTTCCAGGGCGAAAACTTCGAACGCAATTTGGACGTGGTCTGCCGCATCGAGGAGATCGCGAAATCGAAAGGTGTGACCCCCGCGCAACTCGCGATCGCCTGGGTGCTTGCCCAAGGCGACGACATCGTCCCGATCCCCGGCAGCAAGAGCATCGGACACCTTGAAGAAAACATTGCCGCCGCTGACATCGAACTGACCGCCGACGATTTGGCGCGAATCGATGAAGTCGCGCCGAAAGGGGTGGCGGCCGGCGATCGCTATCCGAGCATGGCGCACGTGAATGGGTGATGGGCACGTTGCGTTATCCTGATGCGCAATGGCAACCACGATCAGCATTGACGACGAGATTTTCGAGCAGCTTCGCGCGCGAGCCGAGCGGGAAGCGACAACGGTCAACCGCTTGATCGAAGATTCGTTGCGCGGTGCGGCCATGACGCGTGACGAACACACCTCAGACAAGCCGTTCGAACTTGTCACATTCGGTAAGGGTGGCCAGTTCACCAGCTATGACGTGGATCGGACGTCGGCGCTGATCGAACTCGACGACATTGCAACTCATCGCAACTAGATGGATCTACTGGACATCAATGTCCTGATCTATGCCCACCGCGAGGACTCGCCGGAGCATGATCGCTACGCCCCATGGCTAACGGCGCTTGCGAATAGCTCTTCGCCCTTTGCACTCTCGTCGTTCACGTTGGCTGGCTTTCTTCGAATTGTGACGAACCCTCGCATCTTCCAGCCAGCGACTCCGATGGATCAGGCATTGGCGTTCTGCCAGCAGTTGATCGCGCGGCCGACTGCGTCAATCATTCAGCCGGGCCAGCGTCACTGGCAGATCATCGTGGAACTGATCGAGAGCGGTGGAGTTCACGGCGCAATGGTTAGTGATACGTACCTTGCAGCTCTCGCAATCGAGCACGACTGCGAGCTAGTGACAAGCGACAAGGACTTCGCACGCTTTCCAAAGCTTCGGCATCCGCTTAACGAGAGCGCATGATTGAACATCCTGAGGACGACATCACACCGGCACAGCGCGAAGAGCTGGAGCGGCGATGGATCGACTTACAGCGGAATCCGGATGACGGCGAATCCTGGAGCGACGTGATGAAGTCGCTTCAAGAGAAATGACCGATCCGACATCGTTGGAGCGCTCAAAAAAAACAGCCCTACACCTCAATCCCCACCGCCCGCATCAACTCCAGCGCGTTGCTTTTGGTAACGACGCCGGGGCGCATGCGGTAGTCGAACATCACCGAGCCGTTTTCGATGTGGTCTTCGAAGTGGACGTTGGCGGCGCGCGGCGCGAGGTCGTCCGCGATTTGTGCGAGGGCGAGATCGTGCGTTGTGGCCAGGCCGATGGCGCCTCGGCTTACCAGGCCGCGGATGATCGCGGCGGCGCCGATGCGGCGGTCGTGGGAGTTCGTGCCGCCGAGGACTTCGTCGAGGAGGAAGAGGAGCGGCGGGGGGATGCGCAGGACGTCGCGGATGCGAAGGATCTCGGCGTAGAAACGCGACGCGCCTTCTGACAGCGAGTCGTTCAGGCTGATCGACGCGCCGACGGACATCGGCGTCACGCGCAGCCGCGCGGCGCAAACGGGCGCGCCGGCGAGCGCGAGGATCGTGTTGACGCCGATCGCGCGGAGCAGCGTGCTCTTGCCGGACATGTTCGAGCCGCTGACGATGAGCAGACGCAATTCGCCGCCGATGCGGACGTCGTTCGCGACGCGGCGATCGTCCGGAATCAGCGGATGGCCGACGGCGTCGCCGTCGAAGAGCGCGTCACCGTCGACCACCTCCGGCATCGCGAACAGCGGATGCTCGAACGCGAAGGAGCTGAGTGAGAGGAGTGCCTCGATCTCAGCAATCGTTGAGATCCATTGCACGATCTCCGCGCCCGATTCGAGGCGCCAGCGTTCGATGGCGAAGGCAACGTTCGTCGTCCACAGAAACAGCAGCGCGAACGGGGCGAAGAACTGGTTGCGGCGCGCGTCGAGGAGCGCGACGAGCTTTCGTAACCGTTCGATCTGGCGCGAAGCAGGGACACCGTTTCGCTCCAGCTTCGAACGGAGTGCGATCAGTCGCGGTGCGGAGAACGTTTGGCGCTCCATGACGCTGAGCAGTCCGGCCAGCAACGCGAGCGCGGGTTCGCGCCGTTCGACGGCGCTGACGACTTTCGCCACACGCTCCGCCATTTGCCTCGCGAAGAGGCTGACCACGACGATCATCACGATCAGCGGCAGCGACGCGTACGGCGAGTACAGCGGCATCGCGCCGGGATTCGTGGCGTTGACGAGCCGCGATATCAGCGACGGGATTCCAATCGCGAACGCGATCACCGCCAGCGCGGTGATGACGATCGAGGCGATCCGTTCGCCACGTCCGAGGAGCGATCTTTCGCGCGACCAGTCGTCGAGCCTCGCCTCCTCGACCTCGGCTGCAACTTCCGCGGTAATGACGAACGTTTCCTCGCGCAGATCGATGCGATCGCGCAATTCGTTCACCGCCATCTGCCGCTCGCGAACCTCCGCCGCATTCACATCGCCGGGATGCAGCAGCCAACGCGCGAGCGTGGAGCGTCCGGCAGCGGTCGTGGCGATGCAGAGGAGCTCGTAAACCGACCCCTTGCCGAAGACATCGAGATCCGCGGCAAACGGATGATGCTCGGTCGCGAAGTTGCTGCCGTCGAATCCCCTCCCCTGCCACGTTCCATTCACGCGCTCGATACCGCGTTCGCAAAACCTCGCCGCGGCCTCGGCATGCCGCCGGCGATGGATCAGACGGTCGTGCGCGACGATGAGCGCAACGAAGGCAACGATCGGAATCGCAATCCATCCACTGAAGTGAAGGACGGCGACGAGAACGGCCGCGAAGAACGAGACGATGCGTCCGATGGAGACGGCGCGTTCCTTCGCGCGCAGCGACGCGGCCTCGGCGCGATGGTTCGCGAGTCGGTCGTTGTAGATGGTGTGAGGATCGGACACGGACCGCGAGTATATGCAGCATGCCTGTGTGGCACAGACACTCTTGTCTGTGCTGGTGAGGTTCGGGAGTGTTGCGAATAGAGCCGCTGCCTGAGGTTCAGCCACTGCACCTTGCGAGAGCACAGACAAGAGTGTCTGTGCCACACAGGCCGCTAGAACAACGCCATCTGCGTGTTCAGCGCGGGCAACCGCGGGCGCGCCGGGCGGCGGCGGGCGATCTCATACACGCCTGTCGCTTCGAACTGTTTCGCGATCGACAGCTCGAGTTGGTTCGTGGCGCCGAGGCGGGAGAGGAGGCGTGTGGCCATGTCGCGGACGATCGACTCGTGATTGTTTTTCTGCGACAGGTGGATCAGGCAGAGGTTTTTCAGGTCCGCGCCGATCATTCGTTGCACCGCGGTCATCGAGTCGTCGTTCGAGAGGTGGCCGAAGCGGGACATGATGCGGCGCTTCAACGACCACGGATAACTGCCCATCCGGAGCATGTCCAGATCGTGATTGGCCTCAAAGAAAAGGCCGTCGCAGTCGGAGAGATGGCGGATCACCGGCGCATCGGCGTGGCCGAGGTCGCTGGCGACGCCGACGCGGGTACCGTCGCGCGACTCGATCACGAAGCAGGCTGGATCGGCGGCGTCGTGCAGCGTGCGGCGTGCATGAATATTCAGCTCACCGATTGTGAATGTTGAATCGTTTGGGAAAACGATCGTCGTCGTGACGTCGCGATTGATCCTGCTTGCGTCGAGCGTCCCCTGCGTGAGGTAGATCGGGATGTGGTACTTGCGAGCGATCGAGCCGGCGCCGCGAATGTGATCGTAGTGCTCGTGCGTAATCACGATCGCCTGCACCTGCTCGATCGTTTTGCCCACCTGCTCCAGGCGTTTGCGCGTCTCGCGCGGGCCGAGGCCGGCGTCGACGAGGATGGAAGTGCCATCGCTCTCGAAGTAGTACGAATTGCCCGCACTGCCGGAGGAAAGAGGCGCGACGATCATTGGCGATCATGGTAGCAGGGCTGCGGATACAATCCGCGCCGCATGATGGAGCGCTTCATCGTAGAAGGCGGCCGGCGGCTCGAGGGCCGCATCAAGCCGGGCGGCAACAAGAACGCGGCGCTGCCGATCCTCGCGGCGTGCCTGCTCACCGACGAGCCGATCGTGCTCCGCAACCTGCCGGATATTCAGGACGTTCGGGTCATGCTCCAGATCATGGAAGGCATCGGGGCGTCCGTTGAGAGACTCGAACCGAACGTGGTGCGCATCCACACGAAAGGCGAATGTTCCGCCGAGCCTGATCCCGATCTCTCGCGAAAAATCCGTGCATCGATCCTGCTGGCCGGACCGCTCCTGGCGCGATGCGGCGCCGCGAATATCGCCAAGCCGGGCGGTGACGCCATCGGACGGCGCCGTGTCGACACGCACCTCCTGGCGCTCGAAGCGCTCGGCGCGCAGATCGAAGTCTCCGCGCAGGAGTACCGCATGTCGGTGCGCTATCTGCGCGGCGCAAACATGTTTCTCGACGAAGCCTCGGTGACGGCGACCGAGAACGCAATCATGGCCGCGGTACTGGCCGAGGGTGAGACGGTGATTTACAACGCCGCCGCGGAGCCGCACGTTCAGGACCTCTGCAGTTTTCTCAACCTCCTCGGCGCGCAGATCGACGGCATCGCCACGAACTCGCTGCGCATTCGCGGCGTCGACTCGCTGCACGGCGGCGAGTTTCACATCCCCAGTGACCACATCGAAGTCGGTTCGTACATCGGACTCGCGGCGGTCACGCGCAGCGAGTTGGTGATCGAAGATGCCGTTCCAAATCACATGTACTCCGTTCGCTACATGCTCGAGAAGGTCGGCATCGACATCAAGGTCGAAGGGAAGGACATCCGCGTCCCGAAGGACCAGGCGTTGCGCGTCCGCTACGACATCGGCGCCGCGGTGCCGAAGATCGACGACGGTCCCTGGCCGCTGTTTCCGGCCGACCTGCTGTCGATCATGATCGTCATCGCCACGCAGGCCGAGGGGACGGTGATGATCTTCGAGAAAATGTTCGAGTCGCGGCTGTTCTTTACCGACAAGCTCATTCAGATGGGCGCGCGCATCATCCTCTGCGACCCGCACCGCGCCATCATCGTTGGGGGCCATCGACTCACCGGCGCGGAGATCTCGAGTCCCGACATCCGCGCTGGCATGGCGCTGCTACTGGCCGCGCTTTGCGCGAAGGGCGAGAGCGTGATTCACAACGTTCATCAGATCGATCGCGGATACGAGCGCATCGAAGAACGCTTGAATCCGCTCGGCGCGCGCATCCGGCGCGAGAGAGATTCGTAGCAGTTCGCCGAAAGAGACCCAAATGTTGAATGTTGAATGTTCAATGTTGAATGTTGAATGAAAGGCCAGGATCCCCGTGGTCATTCAACATTCAACATTCAACATTCAACATTCAACATTGGCTTTTGACGTTTGTACGCCCGCCGTCATGGGCATCCTCAACGTCACGCCCGACTCGTTTTCCGACGGCGGCGTGCACTTCGATCAATCGAAAGCCGTCCACGCCGCGTTGCAGATGGAGGAGGACGGCGCCGCAATCATCGACGTCGGCGGCGAGTCGACGCGGCCTGGCGCGGAGCCTTTAGCGGCGCAGGTTGAGATCGACCGCGTGGTTCCGGTCATCGAGCAGATCCGGCGCCGGAGCAGTGTCGCCATTTCGATCGACACGCGCAAAGCGGCCGTGGCGGAGGAAGCGATCGCCGCCGGTGCGAACATCGTCAACGACGTGAGTGCGATGCGCTACTCGGCGGGAATGCCGGCGATCGTGGCGAAGAACGGCGTGCCGGTGATTCTGATGCACATGCGCGGCGAGCCGGCCACGATGCAGCAGTTCACGGACTACGACGATGTCGTGAATGACGTGGCCCGCGAATTGACGCCGATGATCGACGCCGCCCTCGCCGCCGGCGTCGATCGCGAAAAAATCCTTATCGATCCCGGCATCGGATTCGCGAAAACGTTCGATCAGAACCTCGAACTGCTCGCGCGTGCGAACGAGCTGACGGCGCTCGCTCCGCTCGTGATCGGCGCGTCGCGCAAAGCATTCATCGGCCACATCACCGGACGCGAGTCCGGCCCCGACCGCGCGCTCGGATCGCTCGCCGCAGTCGCCGCGGCGCAACGCGCAGGAGCGTCGATCGTACGAGTGCATGACGTGCGCGCGACAGTCGATTTTCTGAAGGTGTGGATGGCCATCGCAGCCAGGCGGCAGCCATGAACTGGTACGACCGCATCCTCTCGCTTCAATTCACGTGGCGCGATGCCATCGACATCATCATCGTCTCCTTCGTCATCTACAACATCCTTGCGCTGATCCGCGGGACGCGCGCGATGCAGGTCTCGATCGGCCTGGTCGTCCTCGGCAGCTCCTTCTTCGTCGCGCGCGCCTTCGACCTCCCGGCGCTCGAGGCGATCTCGCGGCAGATTTTGTTTTACCTGCCCTTCGCGGTGATCGTTCTCTTTCAGGCCGAGATCCGGCGCGCGCTGGCGCGGATGGCGTCGAATCCATTGCTGTCGCTCGTGGCCGGCGTCGCGACGCCAGTGCCGTTCGACGAAATCCTCAAAGCGGCCACCGTCCTTTCCGCGCAGCGCATCGGCGCGCTCATCGCAATCGAGCGCGCGCAGAGCCTGCGCATGTACGCCGAGTCGGCGAAGAACGTCGACGCGGTCGTGTCGGCCGATCTGCTGATCACCATCTTCGTTCCCGGCGGTCCGCTGCACGACGGCGCGGCCATCATTCGCGGCAACCGCATCGTCGCCGCAGGAGCATTCCTGCCGCTGACGACGTCGGCCGATCCAAAGCTCGCGCACGGCACGCGTCATCGCGCAGCGATCGGGTTATCCGAGGATAGCGACGCGCTCGTGCTGATCATCTCCGAGGAGAATGGGTCGATCGCCGCGGCCACCGAAGGCGTACTGCACGAACACCTCGACCGCGACCAACTCCTGCAGTTGATGACCGAGAGGCTGAGGGCGATCCGCAAATGACCGCCAACTTCCCGCTCAAAGTCCTCTCGGTCTTCCTTGCGTTCGTGGTGTGGTTCGCCGTATCCGCGCCGCGGCGCGAGCCTGTTTCGGAGCGCGCATTTGCAGCGCCGCTATCGCTGGTGCGAATGCCGCGCGACCTCGCGATTACCACTCCTCTTCCCGACACCGTCAGCGTCCGGCTGCGTGGCCGCGTCTCCGACCTCCGTTCGCTGTCGTCGCAGAACCTCGAAGTAACCCTGGATGTGAGTTGGGTCACACCGGGCGACGCAGTTATCACGCTCAGTCCGCAGGCCATGAGCGTGCCGCCGCAGATCGATGTTGTGGCGATGGAACCGACCAAACTGCGCTTCCACGTCGAGGCGCTGCGGCAGAAAGTCGTCCCGATCCGCCCGTTTCTGATCGGGCAGCCGCCGCCGGGATACACCGCCGGCGATCCGACGCTCGTGCCCGATCACGCCCTGATCTCCGGTCCGGCCTCCCAGATCCGGAACGTCACGGAGGTGGCCACCGAACGGATTATCATGACCGGCCGCACCGACACGTTCCTGCAGAACGTCACCGTCGTTTCCGACTCGTCGCTCATCCGCATCATCGAGCCGCAGACGACGCAGGCCACGGTGCCGGTGAACCCGGAGATCGGCCCGGCCGCGCCGGTCACCACCACGACCGATACGGCGGCGGAGACGGCGCCCCAGAAACCAAAAGGCAAAGGCGACTAACGATCGATGAGAACCCTCTTCGGCACCGACGGCATCCGCGGCAAAGCGCACCAGTACCCGTTCGATGGCCCGACGATGTTCGCGCTCGGCGAGGCGCTCGCGCACCGGCTGAAGCAGGGACGAGGGACGAGGGACGAGGGAAAATCTGACGCGCCGCTTCCTCCCTCGTCCCTCGTCCCTCGTCCCTCGATTTTGATCGGCATGGACACTCGCGAATCCGGTCCTGATATCGCCCGCGCCCTCACTGCCGGCATCGAGCAGGGCGGCGGTCAGGCCATCTTCATCGGTATCGTCCCCACTCCCGCCGTCGCGTATCTCTGCCGCACCTCGGACGCTGCGGCCGGCATCTCGATTTCCGCCTCGCACAACCCGTTCGAAGACAACGGCGTGAAGATTTTCGGACATGACGGGATGAAGATTCCGGATTCGGTCGAGGAGCAGATCGAGGATGAATTGCGCGCCATCCGCCGCGACAGCGTCACCATTCCGGAGATTGCGATTGAAGACAACACCGAGCTGATCGAACGCTACGAACGTTTCCTCGATGACGGCGTCGCTCCTGACGCACTTCGCGGACGCAGGATCGTGCTCGACACCGGCAATGGCGCGGCGTTTCGCATCGCGCCGGAGGTTTTTCGGCGTGCGGGCGCCGAGGTTGTTGTGATCAATGACCAGCCGGACGGCCGCAATATCAATGATGGATGCGGGGCGATGCATCCCGAGGGACTGGCGAAGGTCGTCGTCGAGCAAAAGGCGGATTTCGGAGTTGCCTTCGATGGCGACGCCGACCGCGCCATCTTCGCCGACGACGCCGGAAAGATTCGCGACGGCGACGAAATCATTTACCTCTGGGCGCAACGGCTGAAGCGCAACGGCGCGCTCAAAGGCGGCTGCGTCGTCACGACGGTCATGTCCAACTTCGGCTTCGAGCAACAGTTGCGCGACGACGGCATCGAGCTTTGCCGCGCAAACGTCGGCGACAAATACGTGCTGGAGATGATGATCGAGCGCGGTGCCAGCATCGGCGGTGAACAGTCCGGTCACATCATCGACCTGACCGTGCACACCACCGGCGACGGCATCCACACCGCGCTCGTCTTCGGCGAACTGCTCGCGCAGGCGGACAAGCCCTTCTCGCAATTGCGCACATTCACGCCGATGCCGCAGCTTCTGCTGAATCAGCCGGTCGCATCGAAACCGCCGCTGGAATCGCTTCCGAAGTACCAGGCTGCGCTGGCCGAGGCGCAGTCGCAGCTCGATGGGAAGGGACGCATTCTGGTGCGCTACTCGGGCACGGAGAACAAAGTGCGCGTGATGGTCGAAGGGCCGGACCAAACTCTGATCACGCGCATCGCCGAAACGCTGCGCGACGTGCTGAAGGACGAAATCTCCTGACCGAAGCGCTCCTCCACGACACCGTGATCGCACTGGCCGCACTCGCTGCCGGCGCGATCAACTCGATCGCCGGCGGAGGAACGCTGATCTCGTTTCCCGCGCTGGTCTGGATCGGCGTCAATCCGGTCATGGCCAACGCCACAAATAGTTTCGCGCTCTGGCCCGGCTCGTTCGCGGCCATGGTCGGCTTCCGGCGCGAGCTGGCCAACGTCCGCCGCTGGCTTCTGCTGCTGACGATTCCCGCGCTTGCCGGCGGCGGTGCGGGCGCGGTGCTGCTGATGCACACGTCGACGAAGACGTTCACGCGCCTCGTCCCGTTCCTGATCCTCGGAGCCACGCTCCTCCTCGCGGGACAGGAAGTGATCACGCGCCGTCTCGGCAGCGTCGCCCGCGCACACGAGAATCCGAGCGCGGGCTGGGTGACGTTCGTATTCCTCTTCCAGTTCCTGGTCGGCATCTACGGCGGCTACTTCGGCGGCGGCATCGGCATCCTGATGCTGGCGGCGCTCGGCCTGATCGGACTGACCGACCTGCACGAGATGAACGGCCTCAAGAATCTGCTGGCCATCTGCATCAACGGAATTGCCGCCCTCTACTTCGCCTTCGGCGGCGCCGTACTCTGGCGCGACGGCGCAATCATGGCCGCCGCCGCCATCATCGGCGGCTACCTCGGCGCCCGCATCGCCCACCGCCTCGGCCGCACCTTCGTGCGAAGGGCGGTGGTGGTGATCGGGTTAGGGATGGGGATCGCGATGTTTTTCAAGAGGTGAGGTCCCGTTGAACCACAGAGACACAGAGGACACCGAGAGGGATTTCTCTGTGCCCTTTGTGTCTCTGTGGTGAAATCGTTTTTGCCGCTGACTCTCTTCTTGCAAGGGTGCTTCTCGATGAAACGTACTGCTGTTGCTCTGTCCCTTTTACTTTTCGCCGCCTGCGCCTCCGCCCCGCCCCCACACCCGCCGGCGACTACGACCGTCGTCCCTCCGCCGCCACCCGCGCCCGTTCGTTCCGCGAATGCGCTAACGGGGGTGAGTAGCGTCGCGAAGACCATCGCCGAGCCGCGTATCCGCGTTGGCCTGGTGAATGACCAGACCACCGTCACCTTTCCGCGGCTTAACGGCGGCTACTACATCGTCACCGACACTACCTCCGCCACGATCCGGCGCGGCTTCACGTTGACTGCGCCCGTCAGCGACGCCGCGGCGCACTACGCGTTGCAGGTCAGCACGGTTTCCGACCTCGCCA
>JAFAOU010000026.1 GCA_019247495.1 Acidobacteriota bacterium | reverse complement strand
CCGCATGGCTCACCGAGCAGGGCCTGATCAGGCTCCACGATCGATGGTTGCAACTTAACCGCGCTCACTGAACCGCCGGATACGGGTCCGTACGTCCGGTGGTGTGAGAGGGAGGCGGGATCTGTGAATCCCGCCCCCTACTCAATTACCGCGTTCGCGATCGCTGAAATCGACTGCGTGGGATCGAAACGCGCGAGAAAGTGCAGATGGTCTTCGACACCGCCGACATGAACGTATTCGAGTCCCAGGTTCCGCGCCGTGCCCGCGAAATACGCGTGCAACGATGTCCGAAAGGACGAATTCAAAAACGGACGGCGATTCCACGTTGCGAAGACGACGTGAAGGTAGATCGATGTGTATGTGTGCATGGCGTTTGCGCCATGCGGAAGTCCCGTTTCGCATAGTACCTCGGCGAAGTACTTGTAGTGGTCGCCTCCGCGACCGCCAAATCGCGCGCGCCTTCGTTCCCCGGGCGGAGCCCGGGGCCACGATAGGGCAGCGCGCCTTCGCGCGCACGTGTTCCGTGCGGTCGTCCGTCGCCCGTCGGCGACATTGCTTAGGAAGTGCCTTCGCGCGCACGTGTTCCGCGGTCGTCCGTCGCCGTCAGCGACATTGCTTCGGAAGCGCCTCGCGCGGCGCGGTGCGTAGACCACAGTATCGAGACGATCGCGCGCTTTGAGCGCGCGAAGGCGCGCTGCCCCAATCCTAGCCCCGGGCTCGGCCCGGGGGAGCGAAGGCGGGTGCAGATTCGCGGCCGCGGAGGCGGCCGCTACAAAGCGATCGCCGGGCTAGCCGAAACCGCGGGCGGGCGGGGCTGCGTCGGAATCCTCACGCCACCCGCGGCTGATACGAGCAGAGCGGATCCGATTCGAACACGTCGCCCGTCATCGACCAGGCTCTCGCTCTTGATCCGCCGCAGAGCTCGCGGAATTCGCAGCGGCCGCATTTGCCCTTCAGGTTTGTGCTGTCGCGCAGGGAGACAAAAAGGTCGCTGGAACGATAGATGTCGCCGAGGGATTCGTGTTTGACGTTGCCGGCTTTGAGCGGGAGGAAACCGCTGGGGTAAACGTCGCCGATGTGGGAGATGAAGACGAAGCCTTTCCCCTCGTTCACGCCGCGCGGGGCGCGGGAGACGGCGCCGCGTTGTGCCTGGACGCCGAGCGGCATCGAGCGGGGGCCGTGTTGCAGGAAGAGCGTCGACGCGTCGATGAGACCTGTGGTCTTGTCACGGAGGTCGTTGATGTTCTGACCACTCTCGAGGGCGATCCGCTGCAGCATGTAGCGGCGGTAGTGCTTGGCCTCGGTCGTTCGCACGGCGAACGGCGCCTTTTTCGTCGTGTCGTAGAGAAAACCGAAGAGATGCTCGATCGTCTCGGGCGTCACCAGGTCGCCGCGCTTTCCGCGGCCGGTCGGCACGAGGAAGAAGACGCTCCACATCGCGATCTCGAGCTCGGTCAGAAGCTCCACCATGCTCGGGAGATCGTCGATGGTGCGGCGCGTGACGGTCGTGTTGATCTGGACTGGAATGCCTTCGCTCTTCGCCGCGCGGACCGCTTGCAGCGTAATGTTGAAGGAACCGGGGACGCGGCGGAAGGCGTCGTGGAGCTCGGGCACCGAGGCGTCGAGACTGACGGCGAGGCGCGCCAGACCGTGGCGCTTCATCCGCGAGACGGCGGCCGCAGTCAGCAACGGCGTCGCGCTCGGCGTCAGCGCCGGCTCCAGGCCGCGCGTCTTCGCGTAATGGATCATGTCGTACGTGTCTTCGCGCTTCAGTGGATCGCCGCCGGTGATGACGAAAACGCGCGGGCCGAGTTCCGCGATCTGATCGATGAGCGTGAAGCCTTCCTCCGTCGTCAGCTCGAACTGGCTGCGCTTCGGCTGTGCCGCGGCGCGGCAATGCACGCAGGCCAGATCGCACGCGCGCGTGTTCTCCCAGATCACGACGAACGGCCGTTCATTGAAATCGATCGATTGATTCATAGCAGATCCCTCGTGCGTGCCCACTGGCGATACGCGGCCGGCGAAATCTCCGACGGCTTGATCTCCGCGCGGCCGCCCCAGTAGACGTTGGTGTAGGTGAAGCCGATGCCGGTGGCGATGAGATGCGCATCGATGGCGGCCTTGTGCGCCATCACGTCGTCTTTCGTTTCGCCGTGTGCGACGGCCATGATGTTGACGCCGTTGAGATCGGGACCGCCGTCTCGCCAGTAGCAGTGCGTGAGGATTGCGAAGCGTCCGATCTCGCAGCCGGCTTCGATTTCGCGCCCGGGCGGCACGGCCCAGTGAAAGAGTCCGTTGAAACTGGAGAGGCGCTCGTTGTCGGCCACCGGCTTGGTGTGTTCGAGGAATGTCGAAAACCTGCCGATGACGCCGCGGCGATCGAGATCCTCGGCGATTCCGAAGAACGTTTGCGTACGGATTCCGGCGGCGAGTGCGCGGTTCTCCCACATCGCGCCGCCGATTTCGTTCGGCGCGAAATCGGCCTTGAGAACCGAGAGCACGTTCCACTCGCGCTCCGTCAGATCGACGACGGCAGGTTGCGTGGCTTTGGCGGGCTCGGGCGACATCTCGCCGATCTTCATTCCCTTGCGGCGCATGTGGCCGACGCCGAGGACGAACGCGCGGAGGACTGGCATCACGCGATACGTTTCCGCTCCGATCTGCTGCCGGAGAAAGTTGCAGTGCGTTTCGACCGAGAAGCCGGCCGGAACTTTCAGCGTCGTCCAGAGCCGCCATTCGCTCCGGCCGTTTTCACCGTTGCGGATGACCACGTGGCCGGAGAAGGGATCGTGCGCTGCGATGTAATCAAATGCGGCGTCGGTGCGCGTTTCGTCGATCTTCCACGCGATCAGCGCGCCCTGCGCGAGGTTCGTGGCCAGGAGCGTTTGCCGCACGCGGCGGATCGTTCCCGCTGCGAGCATGGCCCGGATGCGCTCGACGACGACCGGCATCGCTACGCCCGAAAGTTCCGCGATCGTCCGCATCGGATCGCGCACGAATCCGCGGACGCGATCTTCGGAGACTTCGAGAATCTGTCGATTGACCGGATCGCGCGGCGAGACCGGCGTCTCGATCATTGCCAGCGCGGTCATTCGGGCGCTCCCGAGATCACTTCCGAATCCAGCAGGTAGCACCCAGGATCCGCTTGCCAGTAGTCGCCCGTGGCGGCCTCGGCGCGCGCGCGGAAGTTTCCGTTGCAGACCGACAGCCACTGGCACGTCGCACAGCGGCCCTTCAGCAGCGGCTTGCGGTCGCGCAGACGGCTGAGGAGTTGAACGCGCTCGTCGGTCCAGATTGTCGAGAACGGCCGTTCCCGGATCGAGCCGATCGAATGCGTCGAGGTGAATTGGTCGGGATGCACGATCCCGAAACTGTCGACGCAGGCGATGGCGATGCCGGATCGGTTGCCGCCGTTGTTGCGCATCAGCGACAGCGCTTCATCGGCGCGGCGCGGATCGCGGTCGAGCAGCCAGTAGTAGATGAACGGCGCGTCGGCGTGATTGTCGACCGTCATTACTTCGATCTCGCGGCCCGCGGCGTTCCAACGCTCGACCTGATCGAGGAGCTTGTTCATCAGCGCGCGTTTCTGCGGCGGCTCGAGATCGATGCCGGAGAGATAGGAGCCGCGGCCGGAGTAGACGAGGTGATACAGACAAAGCCGGCCGATGCCTTCGTCCTCGACGACGCGGAAGACGCTGTCGATCTCGTCGAGGTTGTCCTGCGTGACCGTGAAGCGGACGCCGACGCGGATGCCGGCATCGCGGCAGTTGCGAATGCCGCGGATGGCGTCGCGAAAGGCGCCGGCGCGGCCGCGCATGCGGTCGTGGCGCGTCTCATCGCCGTCGATGCTGATGCCGACGTATGTCACGCCGATGTCGGCGATGCGGCGCGCTTTCTCGGGCGTGATCAGCGTTCCGTTCGTCGAGAACGTGACGCGCACGCCGAGGGAAGTGGCGTAGGCGGCGAGGTCGAAGATGTCGGGACGGACCAGCGGTTCGCCGCCGGAGATCAGCAGCGCCGGCACCTTCATCAGCGCCAGGTCTTCGATCATCGCCCGAGCCTCGGCCGTGGTCAGCTCGTTCGCGAAGCGGGCAGTCTCGGCGTCGGCATAGCAGTGGACGCATTCGAGATTGCAAGTCTTGGTCGCGTTCCAGACCACGACCGGTCCGCTGTCAGGACGTGCGCCCGAGGTCTGTCGCGCGGATGCGTTGTGATAGCGCAGCCGGTCGCCGAAATAGGAAGAGCCGCCGAGAAGCTTCGTCACGCTGATCATAGGAATCTCCGTTCGTTGGAAGCATCATCGGACCGCCTCGAACAGCACGACGTGACGACATCTACGGGTCCCTGTGATACGCGACACATTGGGGCGAACTACAAGCGGTGACAGCGGTCATCGCTCGCTTTCCGGGCCGCCCGTATGTTGTCGAGCGAAAGGAAGGACACATGTTCGATCGTAAGAAATCATTCTCGAATTTCGCGTGGGTCTTCGCCGTCGGAGCCGTTGCCGGCGCCGCTGCTGCGCTGCTCTATGCGCCGATGACCGGCCGAAAGATGCAGAAGAAAGTCAGCGACATCACCGAGCGGGTCATCGATAAAGTCGATGACTTCAAGGGTGCGGTGAAGCGCGTCGCGACAGCGTGAAATCGGGAGTTGGGGGTCGGGAGTCGGGGGTCGGAGCGACGAAGGCGTTGATCTCTTGATCTACGGCACCCGACTCCCGACACCCGACTTTCGAAATCACACTCAGATGTGACGATGATCATCCCTGCGGCGGCGCGCTTCGTTCAACGCTGCCCGCATGAACAGCCTTTTGATTCTTGCCGTCGGATTCGGCGCTGCATTCGGTACGACTGCCGCGTGGTTCCCGCAGGTGAACCGCACCTGGAACACGCGCAGCGCCCGCGACTTCTCGTGGGGCTACCTGGCACTTTTCATACTCGGCGTTTTCCTGTGGACGATGTACGGCGTGCTCCGCCACGACGTCGTCGTTATCGTCGCCAACGGCGTCACGCTGCTGCTGGTGATGTCGGTCGGCTTCGTCAAGGCGCGGGAGAAAACCAGCGAGTGACGCTTGTCACCATCGCCCGTGATTTACAGCGCCGACCCGGGAGACGGTCATCCCTATATTCGGTGACGAGGAGTCTCTATGCCGACGCCCTATAACCTCGACGTTCACAATGACTGCGCGGATTGCTCCGTTCACGTCGAACGCACCTTCTGCAACATGGGTCCGGAGACGATGAAGGAGCTCGACTCGATCAAGTTCACCGGCATCTATCCAAAGGGTTCGCTGCTGTTCGTGGAAGGGGAGCAGCCGCGCGGCGTCTTCATCCTCTGCAGCGGCCGGGCGAAATTGACGACGTCGTCGTCGGAAGGCAAAACGCTGATCGTGAAAATCGCCGAAGTGGGCGAAGTCCTCGGCGCGAGCGCCACGATCCTCGGCAAGCCTTATGAGGTTTCGGCGGAGACGATCGAGCCATCGCAATTGAACTTCATCCGGCGCGAAGACTTCGTCCGCTTCCTCCAGTCGCACGTCGAAGTCTGCATGCACACCGCGCAGCAGTTGAGCGAGAAGTATCAATCCGCACAGCGCGAAATCCGGTCGCTGGGCCTGTCGCAGACGACGTCGGAAAAACTCGCCAGGCTGCTGCTCGACTGGTGCAACAAGGGCGGCGAGCCAACGCCGAAAGGCCCGCGTCTGACCATCCTCCTCACGCACGAAGAAGTTGCGCAGATGATCGGCACGACCCGCGAGACCGTGACCCGCATCTTCAGCGACTTCAAGAAACGCCAGATCATCGAAGTGAAAGGCTCGAGCGTCTTCATCCTGGCGAAAGGGAAGCTCGAAGCAATGATCGGCGGCGCGTAGGGGACGGTTCACGCGGGGAACGCGGAGTGGCGGAGAAAAGCGGAGAGGGACGGGTTTTTCTCCAGGTTTTCTCCGCCCCTCCGCGTCTCCGCGTGAAACCGTTCCCTTTCGACTACCTCGCCGGCGCGAACACCCGGAGAATCTCCTCGCGTCCCGGCGGCGGAGCCTGACCGGCCGCCCGATCGCGGATCTCCATCATCTCGTCGACGAGTGTCGGACGCTGCGTCTCGTACAGCACGCCGGTCGTCAGATGTTCATCTTCGCTCGTGAACCGGAGCGCCGCGGTGCGGTCAGTGACGTCGTGATCGGCCGGAATCGCGGCCAGCTTCGCGCGCAGCTCTTTCGTCTGATGATCGCCGCGCCAAGTCACGCACGGCGAGATGATGTTGAGGAAGGCGAAGCCGTGATGCTGGATGGCCAGCTTCATCAGCTCCGTCGTTCCCTTCACGTCGCCGGAGAAGCCGCGGCCGACCCAGCTCGCGCCGAGGGCGATGGCGAGCGCGCAGGGATCGACGGAGACTTCCGGGTTGCCGTAGATCGTCGACTTCGTACGATCGCCGGATGGCGTGGTCGGCGCGGCTTGCCCTTTCGTCAAGCCGTAGATTTCGTTGTCCATCATGAAGTAGGCGATGTCGACGTTGCGCCGCGCGGCGTGCATGAAGTGATTGCCGCCGATGGCCAGGCCATCTCCGTCGCCGCCGACGGCGAGCACCGTCAAATTCGGCGCGGCCAGCTTCATCCCCGTTGCCAGCGGCAACGCGCGGCCGTGCAGCGAATTGAATCCGTACGTCTCCACGTAGCCGGGCAGGCGCGAAGAGCAGCCGATGCCGGAGATGATGGCCGTCTGGTGCGGCTCGATGTGCAGATCGGATAGCGCGCGGTAGACGGAGTTGAGCACGGCGAAATCGCCGCACCCCGGACACCACACCGGCTTCAGATCGGTCTTGTAATCGTTCGGCGAATACGGCGAGCAGGTCATGCCACCACCTCCAGAGATACGTTCGTCAGCAGTGCTCGAAGTTCGGCTTCCACTTCCGCGGCAGTCAGCGCTTTGCCGCCGGAACGGGAGTGAACGGTGGTCTTCGCGCGCGGCAGGTCGACCTGTGTGCGAAGGTGTTGCGTGAACTGTGCGGCGTAGCTGACTTCGACCACGAGCAACGTGCGGCAGGAGTCGATGAACGACTGCAGCTCGCGCGACGGCAGCGGATTGATCATGACCGGCGCGAAGACGCCGACGCGTTCTTCGACTCCCATCCGTCCGATCGCTTCGCGCACGACGCCCGCCGACGATCCCCAGCACAGCACGCCCACCTCTGGTTTCTCCGCGCCGAATCGTTCGAACAGCCTGTACTCATTTGCGATCGCATCGAGCTTGCGGTAGCGCTTCGCGTTCATCGCCTCGTGCACGACGAACGACGAATTCGGACGCCCCTGCTCGTCGTGTTCGAGGCCGTTTGTCTGATACGTGCCGCCGCACATGCCCGGCACGCTCATCGGCGAGACGCCGTCCGGTGTGTCGCGGTAGCGGCGGTAGTCGTGCAGATCGTCCGGTGTGGCGATGCGGCGTTCGCGCACTTCGTGCTCGAGCACACCCGCGGTGATGGTCTCGCGCCGTTGCGCGATCGATTGCTCCGTCAGCACGATCACCGGCACCTGATACTCCTCGGCGATGTTGAACGCATCGACCGTGGCGTGGAACGAGCTCTCGACATCCGAGCAGGCGATGACGACGCGCGGCGCATCGCCGTGGCTGGCGTAGACGGCGTGGAAGAGATCCGACTGCTCGCTCTTGGTCGGGATGCCGGTCGACGGTCCGCCTCGCTGCACATTGACGATGACCGCCGGCACCTCAGCGATTGACGACAGTCCCATCAACTCCGCCATCAGCGAAAGGCCTGGCCCCGACGTCGCCGTCATCGATTTGACGCCGGCGAATGACGCCCCGATCACCGCGCCAATCGCCGACAACTCGTCTTCCGTCTGCAGCGACGAGCCACCGATCTTCGGCAGGCATTCGCTGAGGAAGTGCAGGATCTCGGACGACGGTGTGATGGGATAACCGGCGAAGAACCGGCAGCCGGCGTGGATTGCTGCGAATGCCGACGCTTCGTTGCCCGACATCAGCAGCTTCGGCGCGGCAGTCGTGTATTCGCGGCGGTTGCTAACGGCCGGCAACGCCGCGTCTTCCGTCACGCCGCGATCGAAGGCGCGGAGGTTCGCTTCGATGACAGCCTCCGTTTTCTTTTTGAATCGCCGCGAGATGGCGTGGCGAGTTACTTCGAGCGGCAGACCGTAGCGCGCCGTCAGCAATCCGACCGCGATCACATTCTTCGATCCCGGCGCGCCGCATTCGCGCGCCAGATTCGTGAATGGAATGGCGTGACACGTGCGCGTGGTCATCTCCACGGGTGGCGCATCGGCCGCTTCGTGAAAGATGACCGCATCCGGGGCGAGCACGACTTCGTTTTGAAAGCGCGCGAAATCGGCCCAACTGAAAACGACCAGCGCGTCGACGGCATCGGCCTGGGCGTGAATCCGCTCGCTGCTGACGCGCACCGTCGCGGACGATTCGCCGCCGCGAATCTGCGGCCCATACGCCTCGGTCTTGATGACGTGCAGCCCTTCGCTGGCGCAGACGCCGGCGATGATGTCGCCCGCGGTAACGGCTCCGTCGCCGCCGGCACCGACAAACGCAAAGGTCAAATCGTGCATTTGGTTTCTCCTCGCATGACGCTGCGAAGGATCGCCCGGGCGCGGCACACTCACCGATGCCGATGATCACGAGCGCGGGTGATTCGCATCACACGGCGCTCCCAATCCTGGCCTCTTCCCTTTCCATCTCCCGCGCACGTCACATACGCGGGTGACAATCATCACGACCCCATGTCCATCCGGCGCGTACCTTCGCTGAGACCATGTCTCAACTTGCGAACAACGCGCAGTTCATCGACGAATCGGAAGCGCGGCCGCTGCTGCTGGTCGGCAATCCCAACGTTGGCAAGTCGCTCCTTTTTACGCGTCTGACCAATCGCTACGTCACGGTTTCCAACTATCCCGGCACCACCGTCGAGATGACGACGGCCACGGCGCTGATTGGCGACGAGCGGCGCTCCATCATCGACACGCCTGGCATCAACAGTCTGTTGCCGCAGTCGCAGGACGAGATCGTCGCGCGCGACCTGCTATTGCGAGAACCGAATATCGACGTTATGCAGGTCGGCGACATCGCCAACCTTCGCCGCACGCTTCTCCTCGCGTTGCAGCTGTGCGAGTACGAGGTGCCGTTCGCGCTCGCGCTGAACATGGCGGACGAGTTGCGGTCCGTCGATGACGGCCCGGATCCGGCCGCCCTGGAGCGCGTGCTCGGCGTACCGGTGGTCTCGGTTTCGGCGCTGCGGCGATGGAACATCGGGAAGCTGAAGCAGGAGCTCGGGCGCAGCCGCCGCGGAACGATGACCGCCACCTATCCGCCGCCGATCGAGCGCGGAGTGGCCGCGGTCGTCGCTACGCTGAAGGAGCACGCTCCTTCGCTCGCCACGCGCGGTGTCGCGCTGTCGATTCTGGCCGGCGATGCCACGCTGCGCCCGCTCATCGAAGCGTCGTGTCCGGCGCCGGTGGGGGAACGACTCGACGCAGTGCGCGCCGCCGCGCAAGGCCAACTGGCAAGGCCGATCGGCGTGCTCATCTCGCACGTTCGCGTGGCTGCCGTCGACACGCTCATGGCGACGCTGCGGCAGGCTGCGGCCGCCGGGCAGGACGGTTTGCGCGACCGCATCGGCCGCGTCTGTATGCACTCGATCAAAGGAATCCCGATCCTCATCGTGGTCCTCGCGCT
>JAFAOU010000023.1 GCA_019247495.1 Acidobacteriota bacterium | reverse complement strand
CCGCATGGCTCACCGAGCAGGGCCTGATCAGGCTCCACGATCGATGGTTGCAACTTAACCGCGCTCACTGAACCGCCGGATACGGGTCCGTACGTCCGGTGGTGTGAGAGGGAGGCGGGATCTGTGAATCCCGCCCCCTACTCAATTTGCTGCGGCATACAATGCGCGCCCGAATGCCCGCCGTTCCGATCTCCGAAATTGTTGCGTACGCAGGCGGCCGCTATGACGGTCCGGCCGATCGGATCATCGAAGGGGTGGCGTCGCTTGCGGAGGCGGGCGAGAGGCAGCTGGCCTTCCTTTCCAATCCGAAATACGCGCCGCAGCTCGCGTCGACAAGGGCGGCGGCGATCCTCGTTTCGGAACAGACTACCGGCGACGACGACCGCTTTATCCGGGTTGTGGATCCGTACTTCGCGATCGCGCAAATCCTGACGAAGTTCTTCGCGTTTCGTTCCGTGCCGGTCGGAATCTCGCCGCGCGCTTCGATCGCATCAAACGCGAAGATGGGCAACGGCGTTTCCGTCGGACCGTTTTCCACCATTTCAGAAGACGTCATCCTCGGCGACAACGTCATCGTCTTTCAGAACGTGTCGATCGAGTCTGGGTCCGTCATCGGCGACGATACGATCATCTATCCGCAGGTTTCCATCTACGAACGCTCGATCATCGGCAGGCGCTGCATCATCCACAGCGGCACCGTCATCGGCGCGGACGGCTACGGTTTCGCGATGCATGGCGGCCGGCATCACAAGATCCCGCAAGTGGGCATCGTGCGCATCGGCGATGACGTCGAGATCGGCGCCGGCTGCACGATCGACCGCGCCGCGCTGGGCGAGACTTCGATCGGCGACGGCACCAAGATCGACGACCAGGTGATGATCGCCCACAACGTCAAGGTCGGGAAACACTGCCTGCTCGTCGCGCAGGTCGGCATCGCCGGATCCACCGAGCTTGGCGACTACGTCGTCGTGGCTGGCCAGTCCGGCTTTTCCGGCCACCTCACCATCGGCAGCCGCGTACAGGTCGCCGCGAAAAGTGCGGTGCTCGGTGATGTGGGAGAAGGCGAGAAAGTGATGGGCATTCCTGCGGTACCGTTCCGCGAATTCGCGCGCCGCGAAGCGATGATGCGCCGGCTGGCGCGTCGCAACACGGAGAAGAAATGACGATTTGTCATCCTGAGCCGCCGGAGGCACGTAGCCGCAGGCGGAGTGCCGCAGGACGGAGAAGGATCTCAAGATGCGCTGCATTTGCTGAAACCGGGTTTCAGCGCAATTCGCGTGGCTTGAGATCCTTCGCCGTGCTCCGGCCTCTCCGCCTGCGGCTCCGCGCCTCCGGCAGCGTCAGGATGACAACCGTAAATCAATCGATCGCAGATCCCGCGCCGTGCTGCGCGAGATCAGGTTGACAGAGGAACCACATGCTTACCATTACCGAGATCATGAAACTGCTGCCGCATCGCTATCCGATGCTGCTCGTTGACCGCGTCGTCGAGATTGACCCCGACGGCAAGCGGATCGTCGGCCTCAAAAACGTATCGGCGAACGAGCAGTTTTTCCAGGGACACTTTCCCGGCAATCCGGTCATGCCCGGCGTCCTGATCGTGGAGGCCATGGCCCAATGCGCGGCCATCCTCGGACTGCGCGAAATGCCCGACCGCGAGAAAAAGCTGTTCCTTTTCGGCGGCGTCGACAAAGCGCGTTTCCGCCGCCCGGTCGTCCCGGGCGATCAACTCCGGCTCGAATGTTCGGTCCTGCACCGCCGCGCCACGTCGGTGAAAATCCATGGCAAGGCCACCGTCGACGGCCAACTGGTCGCTGAGGCCGAGCTGTTCAGCGTGTTGATCGACAGACCCGAGTGATGACGATGGCGGAAATCGACGCGACAGCAATCGTCAGCCCCAACGCGCTTCTCGCGCCTGACGTCGTCGTCGGCGCGTACGCCGTCATCGGTCCGAACGTCACCATTGGCAGCGGTTGCCTCATCGGGCCGTTCACGCGTGTCGAAGGGCCGGCCGCGATCGGTGAGCGCAACCAGTTCTACGGCCACGCCTCGATCGGTGGTCCGCCGCAGGATCTCAAATACAAAGGCGAGCACACCGAGCTGGCCATCGGAAACGACAACGTCTTCCGCGAGTTCGTCACCATCAACCGCGGCACCACGGGCGGTGGCGGCAGGACCACGATCGGCAACGAGAACTTTTTCATGGCCTACTCGCACGTCGCGCACGACTGCCATGTCGGCTCGTACACGATCTTCGCGAACAACGCCACGCTGGCCGGCCACGTCGAGATCGCCGACTACGCCACGATCGGCGCGTTCAGCGCCGTGCACCAGTTCTGCCGCGTCGGCGAGCATGCCTTCGTCGGCGGCGGCTCGATGATCACGCAGGACGTGATGCCGTACGCGAAGACGGTGGCCAGCCGCGACAACCGCTCGTACGGCATCAACACGATTGGCCTGGAGCGCAAAGGATTTTCGAAGGAAACGGTCGAGGCGCTGCAGCGCGCCTACAAAATCCTGATCCGCTCGAAA